>JBBSBO010000022.1:0-11616 GCA_038251215.1 Caldilineales bacterium | reverse complement strand
TGCGCCAGAGCAGCCTCAAGCGCATGCTCGCCTATTCCAGCATTGCCCATGCGGGCTACGTGCTGGTAGCGCTGGTCCCCGGCACGGAAGCAGGCGCCAACGCCGCGCTCTTCTATCTCTTCACCTACGCCTTCATGAACATCGGCGCCTTCGCCATCGTGATTGCGCTGGAGCAGGCGCACGAAAACGACGCCCTGCGCAGCCGCGCCACAGGCATCGCCCAGCGTTGGCCCTTGTTGGCCGCGGCCATGGCGCTCTTTATGTTCAGCCTCAGCGGCATGCCGCCGCTCGCCGGCTTCTTCGGCAAGTTCTTCGTCTTCAAAGCCGCCATTGACGGCGGCTGGACTTGGCTGGCCGCGGCGGGCATGCTCAACAGCGCCATCGGCGTCTACTACTACCTGCGCGTGATCGTCGCCATGTACTTTGAGGCGCCGACCGGCGAGACAGCCGTAGAGTACAGAACATGGCCCGCGCTGCGCGTCGGCCTGGTGATCACCGCCGTGCTCACCGTCCTCATCGGCCTCTACCCCGCGCCGTGGATGGGCCTCTTCCAGGCGACGTTCGGCGGCTAGAAGAGCAGAATGATTCCGCAGGGTCCTTCGATGGAACTCAAGCAGCGTCAGCTAGAGGAGCAAAATCATGGCTAAGTCGGAACCCGCGCCGGCGCGCCCGCAGTTTGCGCCGCCCTCCGTCACGTCGCCGGAAGTCCTGCCCGATGGCCGCGTCGTCTTTCGCATCGATGCGCCGCACGCCACTGAAGTAACCATTTCGGGTGAGTGGAATACGCAAGGCCGCGGCGCCGGCGAACCGCTCGCGAAGGACGAACAGGGCATCTGGTCGATTACGCTTGCGCTCCCGCCTGACCTGTACACCTATACTTTTAGCGTAGACGGCGTGCGCACGCTTGACCCCGCCAACACCTGGATCAAACCGGCCACCGGCCAAATCCAGAATATCGTAGAGGTTCCGGGCGAGGAAGCAGCCTTCGCGCAGATTCAGCCCGTCCCACATGGCGACATACACATCGTCTGGTACGACTCGCCCGCCACGCACTCGACGCGGCGCATGCACATCTACACACCGCCGGGCTACGACACAAGCGGCGAGGATTACCCGGTGCTGTATCTGATTCACGGCGGAGGCGACGACGATGCGGCCTGGCACACCATCGGGCGCGCCGGCTTCATCATGGATAACCTCTTGGCCGCCGGCAAGGCCAAGCCGATGATCATCGTCATGCCCAACGGCAAGATCGACGTGCCGGGTTTCACCTTCTTTCTGTCGGAAGAAGAGCTGAAATCGCCTGCTGCGGTGCAAAAACGTATCGATACTATCGCCAAGATGCACGATACGTTCGTCGAAGATCTCCTCACAAGCATTATGCCCACCGTAGAGAAGTCATACCGCGTGTTGGCCGACCGGGAGCATCGCGCCATCGCCGGCCTGTCGATGGGCGGCGCCGAGACCCTGCGCGTGGCCCCATCCCGCCTAGATTTGTTCGCCTACATCGGGGTATTTAGCATGGGCCTGCAAGTCGGCCCGGACGCCGGCATAAAGTCCGACTTTGAAGAACGCAATGCGAGCTTCTTTGCCGATCCGAAACAGACCAACGCGAGGCTGCGGCTTTTCTGGATTGGTTCGGGAGAAGACGATTGGGTTATCGGAGACGGCGCGCGGCGGCTGGCGGAGACGCTGGCGCGCGGCGGCATCCGGCATGAGTTCCACGAGAGCGCAGGCGGCCACACGTGGATCAACTGGCGCCGCTATCTGGTTGACTTTTTGCCGCGGCTGTTTCAGGACTGAACATAGCCTGCATGCCGGCTTGCGTTAGAACTCGATCTTGCGGTGGCGCATCATCACGCTTTCAGCGAGGCCAATCGCGAACATCATCGACACCAGGCTGCTGCCGCCGTAGCTGATGAAGGGCAGCGTCAACCCTGTCACCGGCACCAGGCTCAGGTTCATGCCCACGTTGACCACGACCTGGAAAAAGACCAGCCCGGCTACGCCCACAGCCAACAGCTTGCCGAAATGGTCTCTCGCCATGTCCGCCACGCGCAACAGGCGCCACACGACAAAGAAGAGCAGCAGCAGAATCACGACCGCGCCGATCCAGCCCAACTCCTCCGACACGACGCTGAAGATGAAGTCCGTGTGACGCACACGCAAGAAGTGCAGTTGATTCTGGCTGCCGTGCGCCCAACCGCGCCCCATCCAGCCGCCCGCGCCGATGGCGATCAGCGCCTGGTTGATGTTGAAGGCTGCGTCCTGGTTCGCTTCCGGGTTCATGAAGACGGTGAGGCGCTCCAGCATATAGCCCTGCAATGTGCCCAAGAAAAAGGGAAACGCCGCCACGGCGGAGCCGGTCAGCAGAAAGAGCTGCCAGTAACGAATCCCGCTCACCATGATCAGCATCGCCCCGATGAAGGCATAGGTGATGGTCATGCCCAGGTCCGGCTGCAAGTAGATCAGCGCCAGCGGTCCCAACAACAGCGCCAGCGCGCCGAGCAAATAGGGCAGCTTGTGCATGCGGTCCTGGAACCAGCTCAAATACCAGGCCATGAAGATGATCATGAGGAACTTGCCGGCCTCGGTGGGCTGCACGAGCGTGCCGCCGAAGTTCAGCCAGCGCTGCGACCCCGTGCCCTGTGTGTCGCCAAAAAGAAACACAGCGATCAAAAGCAGCACAAACAGGATAAAGGCCGGTGGCGCCAGGAGTTCTAGGTGCCGGTAGTCGAAGAAAGCCAAGAAAACCAGGCCCGCCAGCCCCACCGCTGCGAAGATTAGTTGGCGCCGCCAATAGTCGCCCAGGTCCTCGGTGCTAAAGGTGGCGCTGTAGACCATGGCGATGCCGATGCCGACGAGGGCCAACACGGTCAGGAGCAGCACCCAGTCGAAATCGCGCCAAATCTGTCGTTGATTCATCCCACAAACCTCGTCCTACAAAAACGCCGGCGCGCGAAAAAAACCGCCGGCGCCCTCTGCCTCGTTTGCATCCCAGCGCTTGCGTACAATTGCGCAAATGGCTCGGATTCAGGCAGCCGCGCGGCGTCTTGCTCAGCGCCCGAACAGCCGCGCCACCGCATTGAAGAAGCCCGGCTCGCGAAAATCCATCAGCGGCACATTGTTGCCCATCACGCGCTGCGCCATGTTGTGATACGCCTGGCTCACGTAATTGCGCCGGTTGAGCGCAACCGGCTGGCCTCGGTCCGTCGCCAACACAATGCTCTTGTGTTCGGGCACGACGCCAAGGAGGTCGATGGAGAGAATATCGAGAATGTCGTCGATGTCGCGCAGCTCGCCTTCACGTGAAAGCTGCGCGTTGTAGCGATTCACCACCAGGCCCGGCTGGTGCTTCCAGTCGCGCTCCAGCAAATAGATCACCTTGTCGGCGTCGCGCAGCGCGCTCACATCCGCCGTCGTCACGATCAACACGCGGTCCGAGGGAGCGACTGCGCTCTGAAAGCCGTGCTCAATTCCCGCCGGCGAATCGATGATCACGTAGTCGGCTGTCTCGCTCAGCGTCTTGCACACGCCGACCATCTGCTGGATGCCCACGTCGGACTTGTCGCGCGTCTGCGCCGCGGCGAGTAGGTGGAGCGACTCCACGCGGCTGTCGCGCACCAGGGCTTCTTGCAGCTGGCAGCGCCCTTCCACCACGTCCACCAGGTCATACAACACGCGGCTCTCCAAGCCCATCACAAGGTCGAGGTTGCGCAGGCCGATATCGGCGTCGACGACCACGACCTTCTTGCCGGCCATCGCCAGCGCCATGGCCACATTGGTGGTGGTGGTTGTCTTGCCGACTCCCCCCTTACCTGAAGTTACAGTAATGACCGTGCCCGGCATGTGGCTTCCTCGATGCGGCAAATGCGATTTGGGGTAGCGTCCTGCCGGTGAGCAGCAACCGACGCGTAGATTGAGTATCCGGCATAGGACCCTTAGCGGCGGCTGGTCTTGGGCCTGCCCGGCCGCGAATCGTCCCAAGGTTCCACCACAATGCGACCGTCGGCGATGTAGGCAACCTCGGGCCGCCGGTCAGGCGGCTTTTTCCAGAACTTAAGGCCGCGCCCGCTCTTCTTGGCATCCGGCGCTACGGCCGTGACGCCGGCAATGCGCAGTTGCGTCGGGGCGAACTCGATGGCGGCGACGACGGCCTTCTTGTTGCCGCTGGCGCCCGCGTGCGCCACCCCGCGCAGCCGCCCCCACACCATCACGTCACCGGCGCTGATCACCTGGGCGCCCGGGTTGACATCCCCCAGCACCACCACGCTCTCCGACTTGCGCAGTACCTGCCCCGAGCGCAGCGTGCCGTTGTGGACAAAATAGGGCGACTGCGGCTGCGTAATCGGCACCACCGCGGCCATCGCCGGCTCCGGTGCCGGCGCTGTCGCTTCCCCATCGCCGCTGGTCGACAGGCCCAGGCGCAGCGCCGACTGTAGCGTGCGCGGCGACACGGACTGCACGACACTCAACGTCATGTCGTGCCGGGCCAGCATGGTGCGCACCTGGCGCAGTTCATCTTCGGCCGCGGCGCGCGGCCCCAGCTCCACGACTGCCCGCCCGCCGCGGAAAAAGCCCTCCGCCGCGCTGAGCCGCTTGTCGAGCAGCGTGAGCAGATCGCCCCAGTCGCCATCGCCCATCTCAATCGAGACGCCGCCCGGCCGGCCGCGAATCTTGAGCGCCGAGGCAGAGACGGAATCATCTTCGTCGGGATTAGATCCGTCCAGATTAGTTCCGTTCAGATTAGCCTCATGCGCAGTGTCGCCATCCGCAGCGCCGTTCAAGGAACCTGGCGCATCGGAAACAGCTTGCATCGCTCCCTCCCCCTGGCCTGGCGCGTGCGACAGGCCAGACTGCAGCGCGGCGATTTGACCCGCGGCGACCTGACCCTCGCCGTTTGGCGGGGTTGCGCCCGCGGCGAGTTCAGCATCGGAGTGAAGCGTCTCTTGCTCGGTTTCCTCTTCGATCACGGTAACGTTGTCCAGCAGTTCCGACACCCTCATTTGCACAGAGTTTGGCTCGTCGCCGGTTTCCTGATTCAGTTGTGCCGGCGCCGGCGTCTTCTGGGCTGATGCCTGCGATGCTGATGCCTGCTGCGCTGACGTTGGGTGTTCGGCGGGCGATGCCATGTGGTTGACCTGGTTGATCTCGTGCGACAGCCCATTGCCCAGGCTGCATTGCTTCGCTTGTGTACTTGCGAGTATTATGCGTGAAGGACGCCGATACGACAAGCTCTCGCAATGTCTAGCCTAGCGCGGGCTGATTTCGCTGAAGTAATAATCCAAAATCGCCTTCGACACGGGCACTGCCGCCTCCGACCCCTCGCCGCCGTCGTATAGAAAGACGACCGTGGCGATCTCCGGGTCATCATAGGGGGCGAAGGACACAAACCACGCATGGAAAGGCAAGAAGCCCTTCTCGTCGCGGCGGCAGTCGCCTTCCTCGGGAATGTACTCGCAGAACTCGGCGGTGCCGGTCTTGCCTGCCACCTGCACAGTATCCATCTTGGCGCCATAGGCCGTGCCGCCGGCGCCGTTGACCGCTTCCCACATGCCCTGGCGCACGGCGTCGATCAGCTCCGGCGCGACGCCCAGTTCGCGCACCGGCTTCGGCTCAAAATCGTGCTGCAAGCCGCCGGACGCATCCACCACCTGGCGCACAATCTGCGGCTGGTAGATCGTGCCGCCGTTGGCGATCGCAGCCGTCGCCACCAACACCTGCAACGGCGTCGCCAGCACATAGCCCTGCCCGATCGACATGTTGTAGCTGTCGCCCGTTGTCCAGCTCTCAGCGTACAACTGGCGCTTCCACTGGTCGTTGGGCACAATCGCGCTCACCTCGCCCGGCAGGTCAATCCCCGTCAACTGACCATAGCCAAAGCGAGCGGCCCACTCCGCCAGCTTCGCCTGGCCCAGCCCCTGGAACTGGATGGGCGGGTAGCCGCCGCCCACGATGTAGAAGAAAATGTCGTTGGATAAGGCAATGGCGCGCACCACGTTCATCGCTCCATGCACAATGCCCAGCTTGTGGTTCCAGCTAACGAACTCCTGCGCCAACTCGCGATTGTCCGGCGCGTAGCGGTTGGGCAGATAGATCGGCCCGCCGTCCACGATGGTGGTGTTCACGTCGATGACGCCCTCAGCCAGCGCGGCCGTAGCCGGCACCATCTTAAAGACCGAGCCGGGCGGGTACAGGCCGCCGATCGCATAGTTGATCAGCGGACGGCGTTCGTCCCGCTCCAAATCCATGTAATCTTCGTTGATGCGCTCGGCGAAAATGTTGTTGTTGTACGAAGGCAGGCTGACCATGCCCAAGATGGCGCCGGTCTTGGGCGCCATCGTGATCGCCACGCCCCACGGCGCCTCCTGCTTGTCCATCATCGCTTGCAGTTCGTCCTGCATCACCTTCTGCAGGCGCAAATCGATATTCAGCACAAGATTCAGTCCAGGCACCGGGTCCGCCACCTCGCCCACTGTGCGCATCTCGCGGCCCAGGATGTCCACCTCGATATTCTTGTAGCCGGGGATGCCGCGCAGATCCTTCTGATAAGTGTATTCCAGCCCGTTCAGCCCCACCTTTTCGTTGGGGTTGGTGTAGCCGCGATCCTCGTAGTCCTGCGCCGCCGCCGCGGGGATTGGCCCCATAAAGCCCAGGACGTGGCTGAACAGATCGCCAAAGACATATTCGCGCACCGGCACTTCTTTCACGCGCACAGCGGGCAATTGATAGGCTTCTTCCGCCACGGCAAAAGCCTTATCGCGGTCCAGCAAATCCAAAATCGGCACGGGCTGCGAGGCGCTGCCTTGCCGCGCAATCTCGACCGCGCGCTGGATCAAAGCCACCAACCCAGGCAGAGGCAGCGGCACGGAAATATCCGGCGCCAGCACGGGCTGCGCCTCCTCGCGCGCCGGACCGCCGCCCTCCGGGATCACCAATTGCAGCGGGCCGGGCACGGTGATGTAGGAAATCTGCACGCCCGCCTCGCCCACCGTCTGGGCGTAGTCGATCCGCCCCAAGCGCAGGAACATGATTTCGGCAATGCGCAGGCTGACCTCTTCGTCGGTGTCGGCGCCGACCAGACGCAGCACCTTGGCGATCTCCAGCGCCTCCTCGTCCTGCTCGGTCTCCGGGTCGTTGAAGGGCAGGTCTTCCGGCACGACGCCGATCTCAAAGCTGGGCCGGTTGCGCGTCAAAATCTCGCCCGAGCGGTCGTAGATGACGCCGCGCGGCGCCGGCATCTCGATCAGCGAAAAGCGGTTATCGTCCGCCCGCGCCCGGTAGGAATCGCCCTGCACGATCTGCAACTGGTACAGCCGCCCGGCCATAAACAGAAAGCCCAGGAAGATAGCCGCCCGGAAGAGAAACAAGGACAAAGTAGAGGTATCGCGAATCTTCTGTTCAAACATAATCCAACAACCATCCGCCTAAGCGCATCAGATATCCTGACTTTCGGGCAGCCGATTCATGAAAGGCATGGCGACCAGCATCACGGCGGCATTGTAGGCAATAGCCGGGGTCAGGATATATTGCAGCGTGTCGCCAAACGGCACGCGATATTGCACAACGTCAAACGCATCCAATCCCGCCAAGATCGCCAGATACGTCAGGCCATAGATGGCGGTGCCGAGGGCTGTGGCGCCCAAAGGCACGAACAGATTGTAGCGCGACAGCCGGCGATGGCCCAGGCCCGCGACCAGCACCGCCACCATCAACGCCAGGCTCGACGCGCCCATCGGCCCGCCGCTGAAGATGTCCAGCGCGATCCCGCCGATAAACGCCCACATAAGGCCAGGCCGCGGCCCGTAGATCAGCGTGCCGGCGATGATCAACAACAGCACCAAGTCCGGCTTGACCCCGCCGATCTCGATGCCGTTGGCCGCGGTCGACTGCAACAGACCCGCCAGCATCACCAGCGGGATCATCACATAATAGAAGACGCCGCGGTTCAAGGCGTCGCCTCTTGCGCGCCCTGCGCATTCTCACTCTCAGCCGGCGGAGCGTCGCGCTGCGCACCGTCAACCGGTGCGCTTTCACCTTGCGCGCCTTCATCCTGCACACCGTCAGCCGGTACAGCTGTCTCGTCCGTCGGCGCGGCTTGCTCGGCGGAGCCTTCGACCGGCGCCGTTTCGGGGCCGAGCATATCCGGCACATTCTCCAGCGAGTCGAAGTTCGTCACGATCATGACCAACTCCAGCCGCTGGAAGTCCACCGTCGGCTGCACCACGGCCTGCTGGAACACGTCGATATCGCGCTGGCGAATCTCCGACACCTGCCCGATGGGGATGCCCTTGGGCACGCGCCCGCCCAGCCCGGAAGTGAGCACCACCTCGCCGATGCTATACTGGCGGCCTTGGGGAATATAGTCCATCACCAAGTCGCCGCTGGGCGCGCCGCGCACCACGCCGTTGAGCCGGCTGCTCTGCAAAATTGCGTTCACCGCGCTGCTGGAGTCCGTGATCAGCAGCACCTTGGACGTGCTGTCGGTCACTTCGCTGATGCGACCGACCAGGCCCTGGTCGGTCACCACGGACATGCCCACCGCGATGCCCTGGCTCTGCCCCAGGTCCAGCATAATATAGTCGAGGAAGTTGTTACTCTCGCGGCCGATGACACGCCCCACAATCTGCGCGCCGCGCAGTTCCAGGCCAGGCCGCGTCTGCGCAAAGGCGAGCATTTCGCGCAGCACCTGATTTTCACGCTCCACCTCGCGCAGCTCGAAATTGTCGACCAACAAACTCGAGTTGATCTGCTCCAACTCGGCGTTGCGCTGGCGCATCTGGCGCAACTCAAAGAGAAAGCCGACGGCGTCGTTCACATTCTGCGCCGCGCCCGTCGTGCCCACCTGCGCCGGCGACGTCAACTGCGTCACCACGCTCTGGATCGGCTCCAGACGGCCCGTCACCTGCAAGGCCATCAACACAAGCGCAGCCAGGCCCAGAATCAGGAAACGGATGCCGATATCGCCTATCGACCAAGGTCTTCGTTCAGTATCACGCATAAGAAGTAGGGGTAAGAACCCGCAACATGCAGCCCAAGTGAGGGGCGCTAGCGAATAGTGCTCTTGCGCTGCATACTCGTCAGGGTCTCTCTATAGAACTCGGGCTTCTCCAGGATCATCCCCGTGCCCATCACCACCGCGGTCAGCGGGTTATCCGCCACATACACGTGCATGCGCGTCTCGTCCTGAAGGCGCTGCGCCAGCCCATGCAAGAGGGCGCCGCCGCCCGCCAAAACAATGCCGTACTCCATCAAGTCAGCCACCAACTCCGGCGGCGTCTCGTCTAGGGTGGCCTTCACCGAGTCGATAATCACCTGCACCGAGCCGGCGAGCGCCTCGCGCACTTCCACCGAGCTGACCTCCACCGCCTCCGGCAGGCCGGTCACCAGGTTGCGCCCGCGCAAGATCATGGTGCGCTCGCGTTCCATGGGGTAGGCGGAGCCGATTTCGATTTTCGTGCGCTCCGCCATGCGCAGCCCGATCAGCAGGTTGTACTTCTGGCGCGCGTAGTTGACGATGTCCTCGTTCATCTCATCGCCCGCCACGCGGATCGAGCGGCTGACGACAATGCCGCCCAGCGAGATCACCGCCACCTCCGTGGTGCCGCCGCCGATGTCCACAATCATCGAGCCGACCGACTCGGTGACGGGCAACCCCGCGCCGATGGCTGCGGCCATCGGCTCCTCCACCAGGCCGGCCTCGCGGGCGCCCGCGCTGATGGCGGCATCGCGCACGGCGCGCTTTTCCACTTCGGTCACGCCCGACGGAATGCCGATGACCACGCGCGGGCGAGCCGTGCCGAGGGCGCGATTGCCATGCACCTTGCCGATGAAATGATGGATCATCTGCTCGGTCACGTCGAAGTCGGAGATCACGCCGTCCTGCAAGGGGCGAATCGCCACAATGTGTGCAGGCGTGCGCCCGACCATCTCTTTGGCGTCGTTGCCGATAGCCTTCACGCGGTTGCGCCGCCGTGAGGAAATGTCAATCGCCACCACCGACGGCTCGTTGATGACAATGCCCCGGTTCTTCACATGGACCAGCGTGTTCGCCGTGCCCAGGTCGATGCCAATATCCAATGAAAACAGACCCAGCAGCCAATCAAACGGGTTTATCACTCGTCAATACATCCCTTGTGCGTTCGAGCCGGCGTCATCTTCATGCTTGTTCATGCTTGTCAATGAGAGGGTACAGACGCCGATGGTTTACCCTTTGCCCTGGGTCGCTAATTTTCACAGAGCCTATACAGCCGAATACCTAGAACCTAAACCGATAGACACACAAACAGGGGAGAGACGACTTTCGCCTTCCCTGCGTTCCCTGTAACCTTGCGACTTGCTGCGCAGACAACACAATCCACGCTCGACGGCGAGCGCGCTGTTGAACTGATCGAGATTATACCATAAGGGATCGGCGGCCAAAAAAGCATTCCCCTCTTCCGGTATGGTATAATTGGCATTATGAGTGAAGTTTTCGGCCCGCCAGACGCCTTTCCCGCTTTCGCTCTGCCCATCATCAACGCGATCTTGGCCGCGCAAACCCGTCATTCTCTATTTCCGCCGCCGGCAAACGGCCCCGGCGACCCCGCTACGTCCGCGCACGTGGCGGTTGGCGTCAGCGGGGGCGCCGACAGCGTCTGCCTGCTGCATGCGTTGGCGCAGCTTGCCCCTGCCTTGCACTTAACGCTGCACGTCGCCCACATGGACCACGGCCTGCGCTCCGAGTCGTGCGCCGACGCCGGCTTTGTCGCGGACCTGGCCGCGCAACTGGGCCTTCCCTTTCATCTGCGCAGCGTGAGTCGCGCTGAGATCGATGCCGCCGGCGGCGGCGTGGAGGCCGCGGCGCGCACGCTGCGCTATGCCTTCCTGGCGCAAACGGCCCGCGACATCGCGCCCGCGGGGCAGCAACCCGTGGTCGCCGTCGCCCATCACATGGAAGACCAGGCGGAGACCCTGCTGATCCACCTCCTGCGCGGGGCGGGCCTGCAAGGGCTGAGCGGTATGGCTTGGGTGCGCCCGCTCGACCCCGCGGCATCCGGCACGTCCGCCGGGATGCTTTCGTCCGCGGACGCCGCGTCGCGCCGCTCGGTCAACCTGGCGCGGCCCTTCCTCAGCGTGCGCCGCGCCGACATCCGCGCCTACCTGCGCGGTTATGACCTGTCGCCGCGGGAGGATGCCAGCAACCAGGACACCGCACGGCTGCGCAACCGCGTGCGCGGGCAAGTCCTGCCGCTCCTGGCCGAACTCAACCCGCAGATCGTGCCCACGCTTGCCCGCACCGCCGATATCCTGTCCGCCGAAGCCGCACGCGCCCGCGCCTGGGACGACAATTGCCTGGCAATCGTGCGCGTCGAGGCCGGTCCTGCGCCGGCTTCAGCGGAGCGCGTCGTACTCGACGTCGCCAAGTTGCGCGGCTTGGAGCCGGCCGGTCAGCGCGGCGCACTGCGCCAAGCCGCAACCTTGCTCGGCCTCGACCTGCGCCAGACAGGCTTCGAGCGCATCGAAGCAGTGCTGGAACAAGTGCGCGACAACACGCTGCGCGGCGGCCCGCACACTTTTCTCGCCGATGTGGCATGGACGGCGCTCGCCCCCGCCGCGCACTGGCTTGCCCTGCTC
>JBBSBO010000021.1:0-11683 GCA_038251215.1 Caldilineales bacterium | reverse complement strand
GTCGCCCCGACTGATATAGGCGGCAGGGGTGTGAGGGTCAAGGCGAATGGCCTCGGTGAAGTCCTGGATGGCGTCGTCGTACTCCCCGAGTTCAGCGTAGGCGATGCCCCGACTTTCGTAGGTGCCGGCGTTGCCCGGGATCACCTCGGTGTCAACAGCAGGCGTCGCTTGCGCGGAGGCGGACTTGCTCTGAACGACAGGTGCATTTGTGGGGGCCGGGGTAGCGGGCTGTTGGGGCCCGCAGGCGATAAGGACAGTCATGACCAGGAGTAGGAGTATAGGAATACACCGCGCCTTGTGCATGTCGAACAGTCCTTTGTAGTTGGGTACAGGTGGGAGCGTCGCGCTGCGCATTTATTATCGCGCAGGTTTGCACTGGTGCGAAACGAGGTGACGATGTGTACAAGCACTTGGAAGGACACTGTGGCGCATGGCGCCAGCGCGGCCCAGCGCCCAAAACCGGAATTAGCGTAAGTTATACCTACCGTCAGTAGCTGTTAATTGTCATAACATAAGGGCGGCGCGATAGAGCCGGCGCCGCCCCCTGAATGCAGAAGAACGAGTTACAGCGTGACGATGCGGTTGGAGTCCGTGGCGTCGTAGGCCGCCATGATCACGCGCAGGGTGGCGGTCGCCTCGGCGACCGAGTTGAGCGGCTCGTAGCCCTTGGCGATGGCGTCCACGAAGTGTTCGATCTCGGCGGTGAAGGTGCGGGCATAGTCCCATCCCAGATACTCGGTGACGGCGGGCACGTCCATGCCGATGGGCTTGAAGTACAGCTTGTCGGCCTCGCCCCAGATCTGCCCGCCCTCGCCCATGACGGCGAAGAGGATGGGGCGGCTGCCCGCCGCGTTCATGGCCCAACTGGTGAAAATGTGACCTAGCGAACCGTCGGCAAACTTGAGCATGACGTTGGCGGTGTCTTCCTCGGCGATGCCCACGCGGTAGCTGCCCATCATGGCGGTGACTTCGGTCGGCGTTTGGCCGGCCAGGAAGAGCAGGCGATAGGTGGGGTGATAGCCGGTGTCGATGTATTCGCCGCCGCCCATCTTGGCGGGGTCGCTGCGCCAGCCCCAGTCCAGCTTGGGCGTCGTGCCCCAGGTGGACTTATCCAGCGACAGCGGCGCGCGCCGTTCCGAGCAGTCGAACGACTGGATCATATAGACCTTGCCGATATCGCCCTTGAGCAGCATCTGCTTGGCCTGCAAAACGGAGGGGAAGAAGAGCTGATTGTGCGCGGCCATCATGATAATGCCGGAGGCCTTGACCGCGTCGGCGATGTCCTTCGCCTCGTCCAGGTTGAGGCAGAGCGGCTTCTCGGTCATCAGGTGCTTGCCCGCCTCGGCCGCGGCGACGATGGCGTCGCGGTGCAGGTGATGCGGCAGCGCGATGTCCACGGCGTCGACGTTGGGGTCGGCGAGCAGATCGGCGAAGTCCGTGTACGTCTTTACCTCGCGGCCATATTGCGCCATGCGCTGGGCCATGGCCTCCGCCGACACATCCGCCATCGCCACGATCTCGGCGCGGTCGGAGACAGCCTTCCAGCCTTCTACATGCGGGCGCATAATCCCGCCACAGCCAATCAAGCCAACGCGGATTGTCATTGCAGGGAGTTCCTTGTCTGGGTGAGGGAGAGAAACATCAATTTGGCGCATCGTCCAGGAAGCGCGTAGCTTCCTGGACGATCATTCCAGCTATTGGGCGTGCAAAAGCCGCCTAGGCCTTCTGCTTGGCGAGGTTGCCCTTGTCGCCGGTGGCGGCCATCTTGCGCGCGACTTTGTCCTGGGCGATCTCGTCGATGGTCTTGACCTTGAGCCGCGCCGCGCCTTCGGTCTGGATCAGCTTGACGCGTGTGCCGTTGGCTTCGGCCTCTGCCAGCCGCGCCTTCGCCGCCGGGATCTCGGCCTGGTATTGCGGCAGCCATTCGGCCTGCGCCACCAGCATCTCGTCGGTCAGCTGCCAGATCTCCTCGGGGTTGCACACGGCCCCGGTCAGCGGGTCGTGCAGCATGGCCTGCTTGAGCAGCGTCACGTCGCCCGCCACGGCGGCTTCCATGCCCATCTGCTGCACGCGCACGCTGGCGGAACAGGTGGCGGCGCAGGCCATCGGCAGGTCGCCGACCACGGGCATGTTGATGCCGTTCTTGTCCACATAGCCGGGGATCTCGATGGTGCAGCCGTCGGGCAGGTTGGTGATGTGCCCGTGGTTGATCATGTTGAAATGGCCCCGGTAGATGCGCCCCGTCTCCAGCCCTTCGATGATGTAGGAGCCGTGTTCGTCGCTGCGGCGGTCGGCCGCGATCACGGGCGGATCTTCCTTCAGCCAGTTGGGGAAGTCCGTCTCGAACCAGTTGCGGCCTTCGGTGCAGACGCGCAGGTAGCCGCCCGTCTCGCCGTGGATCCAGTGGCTGAGGTCGATCCAGCGCATGATCTCGTCGGTGCGCTTGCGATACCAGGGCACATACTCGCTGACATGGCCGTTCGACTCGGTGGTGTAGTAGCCAAAGCGGCGGATCATGTCGATGCGCACCTTCTCGGTCTCGCGATATTCCGGGTGCGCCTCGAACATCTCCAGCATGAGCGGGGTCATGTCCATACCGCGCCACTGCACCTTGATGTACCACGTCTGGTGGTTGATGCCGGCGCAGACGATGTCCACGTCCTTGCGCGTGAGGGATTCGTCCTCGCCCAGCAGGCCTTCCTTCTTGGCCCACAGCTCGATGCAGCGCGTGATCTCCCAGTGACCGTTCTGCACGCCGTGGCACAGGCCGATGGTGGGCACGCCGCCGTACTTGTTGCATGCCCACACGTTCATCGCCATGGGGTTGGAGTAGTTGAGGAAGAGCGCATCTTCCTTCGCCACCTCGCGAATGTCCTTGCACATGCTCAGCAGGGCGGGGATGGTGCGCTGGGCGTACATGATGCCGCCGGCGCACAGCGTATCGCCTACGCACTGGTCGACGCCATATTGCAGCGGGATGTCGATGTCGAGCTGGAAGGCGCGCAGCCCGCCTTGGCGGATGACCGAGATGACGTAGTCGGCGTCGCGGATGGCCTCGCGCTGGTCGGTGGTGGTGGTGATCTGAGCGGGCAGGTCGTTGGCCTTGATGTCACGCTCGGCAAGCTGGGCGATCATGTCCAGGTTGGTCGCGGAAATGTCCATAAAGGCAAAGTGGGTGTCGGCCAACTCCGGCACGGCGAGCACGTCGTGCATGAGCTTGCGCGTAAAGCCAATCGAACCGGCGCCGATCATGGCAATCTTCAATGGCATGGAGTTTCTCCTCTTTGATCCCTGATTTGATCCCTGATTGGATCCCTGAAATTGATCTCCGAAATTTATCGCTAAATGGGTTTTCGACATGGACCTATGGGTGAACACAAAATCGCGTGGAACGGATATGCGGCGGAGAAGGGCGTGCGCCCCGTCCAGTATAGCAGTTTGCCGGGCGGGCGTCTAAGACGCGGCTCAATCATTTGCGAGGGCAATAGGGACATATGTCCCGACTTCTTTGGGACGTTTGTCCCTATACTTTTGCCTGCGGGTGGCCTATCCTACAACCATCGATTCGGTCGGCTGTGTACTCGCCGGCAGCCGAGTCGGCGACAAGCTCAATATCTACCCGCATCAAATTCTGCATGTTGGGTGTTACGGTTCCTCTCCTTGTGTTTCTCCTTTCTGTGTGGCAGACAAGGCCCCGCTTCCTGCGGGGCCTTGTTTGTTGTTTGGCGTATGGAGGGGCTTTGGCCGTCTGTCGAGCCTTATTCCAGGTTCGTATGCCGGCGGCGCAGATCGTTCGCAGTTTGTCCCAGGGCTTCTTGCAACTCCGCTGTCATGCCGTCGAGCAGGATCCACATAGCCTGTTCAAAGGCGGAACCCATTGCTTGGTGTGAGTTGCTCTTTTCGGCCTCGGCCATGGTCTGCGCAGGCAACGTGAGCAGCAGATCCGCCTGGCGCGGCAGCAACGCCTGCGGCTGCGCCGTGATCAAGGCGACGCGGGCGCCTGCCTGCCGCGCCACGCCCATCAGCGCCTCGATGGTCGACAGATAGCCCGGCCCACAACTCGCCAGGAACAGGTCGCCCTGTCCCAAAGGCGGGGTCGTCATATCGCCTACAACCGCCACAGGCAGCCCCAGATGCATGAGGCGCATAGCGAACCCGCGCATCACCAGCCCCTCGCGTCCCAACCCAACCACAGCAATCCGCCCGGCATCCAGGATTGCCTGGCGCAGCGCAGCGGTCTCGTTCTCGTCTACGCCGGTCAGTACACGGTCAATCTCGGCTAAGATCTCACGACAGCGGTCAATTGTCGTCATCACGCCCCCGGCCGCACATGCACCTTCAGCGTACGCCCGGCGGCGAAGGCGTCGAACGCATCACGGAAACCGGCGAAATCGACTTGCCGGCTGACGAGCGGCTCCACGTCGATCACGCCGTTCGCCAGCCACGCAATCGCCGGCAAAAACGTGTAGCACAGGGCGAAGCTGCCGATGATCTGCCAGTCGTTGCGGAAGATGTCATAGGGGCGCAGCTGCACCGTAGCCGTCATGGGCGCGACGCCGAACTGGAGATACTGGCCGCGCGGGCGCAGATAGCCGAAGGCGCGCTCGATCACCGCGGGCACGCCCGTGGCGTCGATCACGATGGGGAAGCCCTCCGGCGCGAGGTCGCGCAGCGCCGCGTCCTGTTGTGCATCGGCGGCTACGGCGGCGCTTGCCCCCAGTGCGCTCGCCAGCTTGAGGCGGTCGGTCTGTTTGTCCACCGCCACCACGCGTGCAGCGCCGCTGTGGCGCAGCGCTTGCAGCAAGAGCAGCCCCATGGGGCCGGCGCCGAAGAGGAGCACGTCATCGGCGGGCCAGGTGCGCAGCCGCTTGAGCGCGTGGATCACGCAGGCCAGCGGCTCCACGAAGGCGGCCTGCGTGTCGCTCATGCCCTCCGGCAGCTTGTAGCAGGCGCGGGCCGGCGCGTTGACGTACTCGGCAAAGCCGCCCGACCGCGTCACGCCCACGCCTTGCCAGTTGCGACAGTGGTTAGCCTGCTCGTTGCGGCAGAAATCGCAATGTCCGCAGTAGAGGTTAGGGTCCACGGTCACGCGGTCGCCCACGGCGACATCGGTCACGTCGCGCCCGACCTCCACGATTTCGCCGCTGAACTCGTGCCCGGGGATAAGCGGGAACTCGGACATGTACTCGTTGCGGTAGATGTGGACGTCCGTGCCGCAGATGCCGCAGCTTGCCACGCGCACGATCACTTCATCGGCGGCGCAGGTCGGGTCGGGCACGCGTTCGACTGAGATGGTTTTTGCCTGAGGAAAGACGATTGCTTGCATAAGCGCCTACCGATTAGGAAATTGATAAAGCAGGCCACTGATTGAATGGATTGAATAGATCAACACGGATTGATCTGTGAATATCCATTGAATCTGTGTGGATCAGTGTCCGCTTGATTGAATTGAGAGTCAAAAGCAGATTGAGGCCTACCACACGCAATAGCCGCCGTCGATCACGATGTCGTGCCCCGTCACAAAGTCCGAGGCGGGCGCCGCCAGGAAGACGAGCGCGCCTTGCAAGTCGCTGACTTCGGCCATGCGCCCCATCGGCGTCAGGCGCAGCCACTCCGGGGCCATGTGTTGGCCCTCCGGCGTCTTGAGCAGGTCATCCACCAACTGCGTGCGCGTGTAGCCAGGGCTGATGCTGTTGACGCGCACGCCGCGCGGCGCCCACTCCGCAGCCAGGCTGCGCGTCAAGTGGATCACGCCCGCCTTAGAGGCGTTGTAGGCGCTTTGGTTCTGCGGCGTGTTGACGATATGGCCGGACATCGAGGCCGTGTGGATGATCTTGCCGTAGCCCGCGGGCAGCATGACCCTCGCCTCGGCCTGGGCGCACAGAAAGACGCCCGTCAGGTTGAGGTCGATCAGCCGGCGCCAGGCGTCCGCCGTCATCGTTTCCGCGTCGGCCCACACGCCGATGCCGGCGTTGTTGACGCCGATGGTGAGCGCGCCCCACTGCTGCACGACGGCGTCGACCATAGCGGCGACCTGCTCCTCTTTGGTCACGTCGGCGGCGACCGCCATGGCGTCGACGCCTTTGCGCGCCAGCTCGTGCGCCACCGTCTCCGCCCGCTCCAGCACGAGGTCGACGACGGCGACGGCGGCCCCCGCCTCGCCTAGGGCGTGGGCATAGCCGCGGCCGATGCCCTGCCCGCCGCCGGTCACGAGCGCCACGCGCCCATCCAGCCGAAAACGCTCGAGGATCGGCGCGGCCTCCGTTACGCTGTCCGTCATGGCTCTTCTCCCTTGGGTCGTCCTGCGTGGTTGTCGCTAGTCAAAGATTAAGCAAAAGACCTGCATCTGATTAGAAAAAGCGGACACTGATAAACACTGATGCAAGGGATATTCACAGGTCAATCTGTGCCGATCTGTTTTATCCATTCAATCAGCGGCCTACTTAATCCAGGACTAGTCGAAAACAAGTGTCACCTTGCCGCTCTGTCCCTCGTCCGCCACGCGATAGGCCTCTGCCGCTTCGTCCAGTGAGAAGCGGTGCGAGACGATGCGCTCCGGGCGCAACTGCCATTCCACCAACTTCTCGATCAGATCTTCCATGTGGCCCAGGCTGGTGACCCACGAGCCGTAGACCGTGATCTGGTTGTGGATGAGCGTTTGGCTGACGTCGAAATCGATGTTGTTGCCCTCGCCCACCATAGCGCAGCGACCCCAGCGGCGCGTGCCTTGCAGCGCCAGCAGCCGGCCCGCGGGCGAGCCGGAGCAGTCGATGGAAACTTCGCAGCCGGCGCCTTGGGTCAGATCGTGGATGGCGCCCAACGCGGCCGCATCGGACAGCACGGCGTGGTCGATGGCCCCGCATTGGAGCGCAAAGTCCAGGCGCGATTGCGAGACGTCGGCGCCGATCACCAGCGGCGCGCCCATGCCCTTGGCGATCAGCCCGGCAGCCATGCCTACAGGGCCGACGCCCGTCACCAGCACGCGGTCCTGCCCGGTGACGCCCACGCGGTTGAGCGCCTCGTAGACCGTGCCGAAGCCGCACGCGATCAGCGCGCCGTCCACATAGCTCAGCGGTTCGGGCAGCGCCACGCACGTGTTTTCTTCCGCCAGGCAATAGTCGGCGTGACCGCCGTCGCGCTGCCAGCCATAGGCCGCGCGCAGGGGCGAGGTGCAGCTGATCATGTAGCCTTCACGACAGTCATGGCAGACGCCGCAGCCGCTGATGTGGTAGAGCACGACGCGGTCGCCGAGCTGGAAGCGCTTGCAGCCCGGGCCGACTGCTACGATCTGCCCGCTCGGCTCGTGCCCGGCGATCACGTCCTGGTAGGCTTCCGGCCCGTGGCCCAGATGTTCGCGATAGATGGCGCGGATGTCGCTGCCGCAGATCGACGAGGCCTTCATCTTGAGCAGCACTTGGCCGTAGCCGGGGGTCGGCACGGGGAATTCTTTGATCTCCACGCGCCGACCGCCTGGCAACAGCACGCCGCGCATGGTTTCCGGTAGTGTAGCGGGAGCCATATCGATGCCTGATTCCTTGTCTATAGTTGGAGCCGGTTAGGCTGGAGACGCCGGCCGGCTAGTCGGCAACTACAATTTGCGCCTTGACCGAAGTCGGCGGCATGTGCACGGCGAAGTCAAACGCTGCCACGCTTTGCTCAAACTGGAAAGTGTCCGTGATCAGCGGTTTGACGTCGATCTTGCCGCTGCCCATCAAGGCCAACGCGCGCGCGTAGACGTGGGCGTAACGGAATACATGCTCAACCCGCGCCTCCTTCACCTGCGCGGCTACCACATCATAGGCGATTGGTTTCAGCGGCATCCCGACATAAACCACGGTCCCGCCTGGGCGCAGCGGGCCGAATACGCTTGCCGCAGACTGTTCATTGCCGCTGCACTCGAACACGACGTCCACACCCCAGTTGTCGGTCAGTTCGCCGACCGCTTCCACCAGGCTCTGTTGCGCCACATTGACCGGCGTGATCGGGCCGAGCTTCGCCGCCAAATCCAATTTGGGCTGCTGCACATCCGTGATCAAAACGCGGCTACACCCGCCCGCCAGCGCGGACATGGCCGTCACCATGCCGATGGGGCCTGCGCCCATCACCACCGCTACGTCGCCCGGCGTGATGCGCGCCTTGGTAGCGGCATGCATGCCCACGGCGAGCGGCTCCACCATCGCGCCCTCGGCAAAGCTGACGTTATCGGGCAGCTTAAACGTAAACGCGGCCGGATGCACCACCGTGGGGCGCAACACGCCGTGAATGGGCGGCGTCGCCCAGAAGCGCACCGCCGGGTCCAGGTTATACATGCCCAGGCGCGCGGCGCGGCTGTTGGGGTCGGGAATGCCCGGCTCCATACACACGCGGTCGCCCGCCTTGAGCGTCGTCACCTCGGCGCCGACTTCCACCACCGTGCCGGAAGCCTCATGGCCCAGAACCATCGGCTCCCTGACGATGAACTGGCCGATGCCGCCGTGCGTGTAGTAGTGGACATCGCTGCCGCAAATGCCCACAGTATGAATGGCGATGCGCACGTCCTGCGGCCCGAGGATTTCGCCCGGGTCGATGTCGCGCAGATTCAGTACATCTTTCTTTTCCAGCACAAGAGCTTGCATTGACTACTCCTTTGCACACCATCGTCAGCCCCCTAGTACCAGCGGAGCTGACGTTGGCGAGACTAGATGAACGGCTATTAAGCGGGATAGCCGGAAAGACGCTGCAAAGAACGCAAGGTTCGCTTGATCTTTCCTGCGTATCCTGCGATTCTTGCAATTTGTGCGCCGGCGTCAACCCTTGCGCACAATGACAATGCCGATCAGAATGGCGATGATCGTCGAAATCCAAAGAGGCAGAAAAGCCTCGACAAAACGCATCCACAGCAAGCTGAGCGCGACGAAGATCATTACGCTGACGAAGTAGCGGTCGAAGGTGTTCGTGTGGAAAGGCAGAAACCCATGCCGGCCTTGATGTGTCACAGGCGCGTCGATGATTGGTTGATTTGCCATCGAGTTTCTACTCCTTCACGGCGCCAAAGGTCAAGCCCATGACGATGTAGCGTTGGACAAATGCCAGGAAGACAAGCGCGGGCAACAACGAGATGAACGCCACCGCCGCCATTTCACCCCAGTTCGTGCCGGTGACGGTGACAAACTCGGCTAGCCCGGTTGTGATTGTGCGCGCTTTCACGCTGGTCAGTGATGCGGCAAAGAGATACTCGTTCCAGGCAAATACCCAGCTCAAGATCACCGTGACGGCAATGCCCGGCCCGGCCAGCGGGATGATGATGCGGAAAAGCACGGTCCATATGTTCGCCCCGTCGACAAAAGCAGCTTCGTCTAGTTCAATCGGGATGCCGTCCATAATGCCCTTCATCAGCCAGATGGCAAAAGGCAGGTTAAACAGACAATAGAGCAAGATAAGACCGATACGCGTGTCAAACAACGTTGTGCTGCCGATGCGGAACCAGCCGGTGAACAACAAGTAGAGCGGCAAAATGAAGGCCGCAGCCGGGGCCATACGGTTGGTGATCAGCCAGAAGAAGATGCTGTCGGAACCGCTCAACTTCCAGCGTGACAGCGCATAGGTGGCAAATATGGCCAAGATCGCCACCAAGAGCGCGTTGGAGGTGGCGATGATTAGCGAGTTGGTGAGGTAACGTTGGAAGGTAGGATTGGTCAGCGGTTTGATATAGTTCTGCACGTAGAACGTTGTTTGCAGCAGCGTCGGACGCCCGAACAACTCCACACGGCTGCGCGCCGAAACCACAAACAGCCAGTAGATCGGAAGCAGCGTGATCAAGGTCATGCCGATCCACAGCGCATAGGTGCCAATCCAGCCGAGAAGACTGCGCGTTTGGTTTCTTTGCATAGCGGGCGCCCTATTCCTGCTGCTTGCCGACCTGTGTCAACGCGATGAACAGCATCCAACACAGAACCAGGGTGAAATAATAGACCAACAGGGAAATAGCTGAGCCGTAGCCATAATCCGTGCGCTGCATGACCACGCGAAAAATGTAGATGCCCATAAAGCGGGTCGAATCTCCTGGCCCGCCGCCTGTCAGCAGATACACCTCGTCGACGATGCGCAGTGCATCCATGATGCGGATAAACGACGTGGTGATGATCACGGGCATCATCATGGGCAGCGTCAGATGGCGCAGCACCTGCCAGCGGTTGGCGCCGTCGACCAGCGCCTGTTCCATCGGTTCTTTGGGCAAGGCCGACAGCCCCGCCAACATGGTGAGCGTGACAAACGGCGTCCAATGCCAGATATCCATCAGCAGCGCCGTGACGAAGGCATGGCTGGCATGGCTGCCGATGTTATAGTCGATCCCAAACCAGCGTTCGAGAAAAAACGGCGCGATGCCGAACCCCGGTACGGTCAACAGCCGCCACGTTGCGCCCACAGCGATGGGCGCAACCATCAGCGGCAAAGCATGGATGGTGCGGAAGACCGCTTTGCCGGGAAAATCCTTGAGCAGTGCATGCGCTAAGAGAAACCCGAGCACCAGTTCACTCACCACTACGGTCGCTGTGAACAGCAGCGTGCGCCCCATGGAGCTTAAGAACTCAGCGTCAAATACGAGCCGCCTGAAGTTGTTAGCCCCTGCCCACTCCGGCTTTCCCGTTGCCGAAAACACGTTCCAGTCCGTAAACCCCACCACCAGAACGTAGATGAAGGGCAGCAGCCCCATGATGCCTAGAATGATCAGGGTGGGGGCAAACAGCCCCCACCCCATGCGATTGGAGCGCATTCGGATTCTCTCTCGCTTACTTGCCGTAGCCGAGTTGCATCATCGTTTCCTCAGCAGCCTTGCAGGCACCATCCAACGCGGTTGCTGCGTCAGTCTCGCCGGCAAGCGCCTGCCAGATGAAGGGATCGATGTTGCCGCGCAACGCATTGTGGAAGGGGAACGGCGGCGCGCCGCGGAAGAGCGGGCCCCACTCCTTCAGCTTCGTGTAGTAGTTGTCTACCTTGGTGTCCATCTCGACAATCAGCGGATCGGTAAAGGTCGATTCCATGACGACGCGCGAGCCTGCCGCCGCCCACTCGGCCTGCACCGACTCCTGGCCGATGAATTCCAGATACAACAGGGCGGCTTCCTTGTTCTTGGACGAGAACGGAATGCCGAAGGCGCCGCCGTCATAGTAGCCGACGTAGCCCGTGCCGGCTTCCGCGTCCGCCATCACGCCATCTTCCAGCGGCGGGATGGCAACGCCCACGTTGCCGACCACGACTGAGCGCTCCGGGTCTGTGGCGATCCAGGCGGCGTTTTCACCGTATACCCAGCCCTGGGCGGCGCGGCCTGCGGCAAACGAGGCCGCGACCTCATCCCACGTGCTGCTGGTTGCTTCGGGCGGGGCATAGTTCAGCATATCCAGCCAGAAGGAAAACGCTGCCTTGGCCTTGTCGCTGTTCATCTCGCCGCCGTTTTCCACGCACGCCTTCCACGTCTCCATGTTGATGCCCCAGTTGTAGACGCCGAAGCTGGGGAAGATCGTTTCCACCAGCTCATAGGTCGATGAGGCGTGGCCGGTGTGGCCCTGTACTGTCGTCCCCCACAGGTCCAGGTCGTTCTCCTTGCCGTACTCGGTGAAGAATTCGGCGTTGTCGCGATACTGGGCATGGGTCGTTGCCGGCGCTAGATCGTAGCCGTACTTCTCCTTGAAGGCTGCCTGGATGT
>JBBSBO010000020.1:0-11854 GCA_038251215.1 Caldilineales bacterium | reverse complement strand
CGCAGCGCCGCGGCGACGGCATCCACCCCTGCCGCGGGCAGCGCCAGCACAAACGTGGGCAGCGTCTCGCCCGGCAAGCTGCCGCCCCCGACTGCGCTCTCGCCCGCCCACACTTCGCCCTGCAGGCCGCCGGCGGAGAGGCGGTCTTGCCACTGCTCAGCCCGCGCACGCAGCGCTTCCGGCCGTGCGGCGATCATACGCCACACGGGGATCTCCTCCACGGCGCGCCCGCGGCCATAGCTGCGCAGCGTGGCATCCAGCGCGGCCAACGTCATCTTGTCCACACGCAGCGCCCTCGCCATAGGATGACGCCGCAGCCGGGCAATCAGTTCCGCCCGCCCCAGAATCAAACCGGCCTGCGGGCCGCCCAGTAGTTTGTCGCCGCTGAAGGTGACAATATCCGCGCCCGCGGCGAGGCTCTGCTGCACCATCGGCTCCGCCGCCAGGCCATAGGCAGCCGTGGCGAGCAAAGTGCCGCTGCCCAGGTCGTCGATTAGCAGCGGCGCGGCATCGCCCTCGCCGCCATTCTCCTTGCCCACATCGCCATGCGCGACCGCAGCCAGCTCGGCCAAAGACGGCTCCGTCACAAAACCGATTTGGCGGAAGTTGCTGCTGTGGACGCGCATGATGGCAGCGGTGGCGGGCGTGATCGCCTGGGCAAAATCGCGTCCATGCGTGCGATTGGTCGTGCCGACTTCAACCAGGCGCGCGCCGCTCTGGCGCAGCACGTCGGGGATGCGAAAGCCGCCGCCGATCTCCACCAGTTGCCCGCGGCTGATCAGCACGTCGCGCCCGGCGCACAGCCCCGCCAAGGTGAGGTAGACCGCAGCCGCGTTGTTGTTGACGATCAGCGCGTCCTCGGCCCCGCTCAACTCGCAAAGCAGCCGCCGCGAGTGGTCATAGCGGCTGCCGCGTGCGCCCGCCTCCAGGTCATACTCCAGGTTGCTGTAGCCCGTGGCAACGTCGCTCACGGCCCAGGCCGCGGCGGCGCTGAGCGGCGCGCGCCCCAAGTTGGTGTGGACGATGATGCCGGTGGCGTTGATCACCGGGCGCAGCGAGGGCTGTGCGGCCTGCGCCAGCGCGTCCGCCGCCCGTTCCGCCCAACCATGCGGCTCCGGCACAGGCTGCCCCGCGGCGATGGCGTCCCGCGCCTCCGCCAAGAGGGCGCGCACGGTCTGCGCCACACTCTCCGCGCCGTAGTCGGCGGCGAGCAAGGCCATGTCCGGCGAGCGCAACAAGGCGTCCACCGCCGGCAACTTGCGATATTCGGACTGCACGCTCGCCTCGGCTTGGCGCGTTCCGGCCGCGTGCGGTCCGGCTTGGTGCGCCCTGGCTTCAGGGGCGTCTACTCCGTGAGCCTCTACGTCATGCATGGCGCTTTGCCTGGCACAAGAAACGGCTGACCGCCGGGCCAGCCGCACAAACACCTATTCGAGTGGGCGAAAAGGGACTCGAACCCCCGACCTCCTCGGTGTAAGCGAGGCGCTCTAACCAACTGAGCTATTCGCCCAAAGCTGTCCACTACTATACCCCGCCTCCAGAGTATAAGCAAACCACAAGGCAAACCAGCAAACTCAGTTAATCCTTTTCCGGGTAATTCCCCTCGCGCCGCCACACGTCCAGCATCAGCTCGTAGCGCGCCAGGCGCATGCCCGTGTAGATGCAGTTGCTCGTGGAGAAGATATAGCCGCCGCCGGGCATGCCGTGGCGCAGCGCATAGCGCGCCGACTCGATCACCTCGGCGTCGCTGCCCGTGTCGAGCAGGCCGCAGTTGACATTGCCGATCAGGCAAACCTCGTCGCCGTACAGACGCTTCATCTCCGCCATGTCGATGCCGCCCTGCGGGTCCAGCGAGTGCAGGGCGTGCGGCTTGGCTGCCAGCAGTTGGTCGACGATGGGCATAATGTTGCCGTCGGTGTGCTTGATCACATAGAAGCCCAGCTCGCGATAAGCGCTCACCAGTTGCTTCAAATACGGCGCCACAAACTCGGCGAACTGCTCCGGGCGCAGAAACGGGCCGGAGTTGAAGCAATAATCCGAGCAGAGGGCGAAACCGTCCAGCTCGCCATGGCGCTGCAACGTCTCGGCGCGGCGCACGGCCGCGTCGACGCGCGCCTGCGCCTCGTCCTTCAGGCCCTGTGCGTCATCGTAGAGCCGATAGCAGAACTCGGCCATGCGCGTGCCGTCCGGGATGGAGAAGGTGGCGTCACCGTGGCGCATGATGAAGTAGCGGTCGCCGCTGCGTTGGCGGATCAGGTCGATCAGACGCATATCCTCGTCCACCATGTCGGGGTTGGTGTGGATGAAGATGGCGTCGTGTTCATAGCGCTCGGCGGTGGCGATGTAGATGTCTGCCATCTCCGCGCGGTGCAGGGCGCGCTCCTGCTCCTCCATCTGCACCCATTGGGCATAGTTGCGATGGCTCGGGTGTACCTTGCCGAATGCCTCCATAGTCAGGAAGAAGACCAGTTCAAAATGCGGCGTCCGCCCCAAAAGCGGGCGGCGTTCCAGCGCGGAGATAAAGCGAGCGCGCGGTTGCATAGGCAAGAGTTTTCCTGTTGGGGAGATAGCTAGGCGAGTTAGAGCCGGGCGAGCGAAAGAGCATTGAGTCCCTCATCGCTCGCCCGGCGCAGATTCAGTGCAGTGGGCCGCTAAGTCGGGCGCACCATCAGAATGGGAATGAAAACGCGATGGGAGACATGCTCCGCCACGCTGCCGAAGATCATGCGGTTGATGCCGCTGCGCGAGTGGGTCGTCATCGCCACCAAATCCACGTCGTGGTTCTCGATGTACTCGACGATCTGCTCGCCGGGGCTGCCGAAGCGCACCGCAAAATCGACGCTATAGCCCTTGTTCAACAACAGGTTGATCATGGGCTGGATTTCTCGACGAAACTCGGCGACTGCGCTCTCCTCCACCTGCGTGGCATAGATGGGGTGCGTCGCCTCCGTCACATCCTGCGACGTATCATACATCGCCACATCGGTATCCGGCCCAGCAAGGCGGGCGGGATGCCCGACATAACCCTCTTGGCGGTGCGCCACGCGCAGCAGAACAATGTCGTTTTCCTCGGCCGGCAAGAATTCAACCACGTAGTCGGCGATCTGCCGGGAAAAGTCTGAACCGTTGACAGGGATCACTACCTTGTGTCGTGTCACAGCTCATCTTCCTTTCTCCGCCGGCGTCCTTGCAGGCGGATGGGCCTTGATGATTGGCCTCGATATTTGATTGACCAGGCCCCTGGAGGGTGCGGCCTGGATAAACGACGTCTACGCTAGGAGCTAGGCTCGCCCGCCTCGAAACCGGCCAAGTGCTCCAGGGCCTTGATCAGGGCATGGTTGCCGTCGCCTTGCAGGCCCATTGCCTCGAGCGTGCGATATAGGTTAAAGACCAGGCTCGTGCCCAGCAAGGGCACGCCGTTTTCGTCGGCGGCCTCCAGCACCAAGCGCAGGTCCTTCTGTTGCAGGGCAATCGTAAAGCCCGGTCGCCAGTCGCGCTGCATGATCTGCGGCGCACGGTTCGTGAACATCCAACTGCCCGCCGCGCCCTGGCTGATGGCGTCATAAGTCTTTTGCAGGTCAACGCCGCCCGCCTGGGCGAACATCAGCGCCTCGCTCATCGCCAGCGTATTGCCCACCAGCAGCACCTGGTTGACCAGCTTGACCGTCTGCCCGGCGCCGTTGGGACCGACATGTGTAATGGTCTTGCCCATCGCCTGGAACACAGACTGCGCCCGCTCGAACTGCTGCGCCTCGCCGCCGACCATGATGCTCAACGTGCCTTTGGCCGCGCCTTCGCTGCCGCCGCTCACCGGCGCGTCCAGCATATGGACGCCGCGGTCCTTCAGCTTGGCTGCCATCGTGCGCGTGGCGCGCGGGCTGATGGTGCTGCAATCGATCACCAGCGCGCCCGGCTTGGCTCCCAGCAGGATGCCGTTTTCGCCCAGCAGCACAGCCTCCACGTCCGGCGTATCACTGACGCAGATGACGATAATATCGCTGTGCGCGGCGACGTCGGCGGGGCTATCCGCCGCCTCGGCGCCGGCTTCGACCAGGGCGTCCATGCGCGCGGCGGTGCGGTTCCACACACGCAGCGCAAAGCCCGCCTTGAGCAGGTTGTACGCCATGCCGCGCCCCATAATGCCCAGGCCCACATATCCCACGCGCTCGCTCATAGAGCCGGTCCTTCCTCGTTGCGTATGCCGGACAAACAAATTACACCCCTTATCTTCATATCATACGTTCGCCAAGCCGTTTGACCAAAAACCGCGCCCCGGCTTTGCGCGACGCCCACTCAAAACGGGCCTGCTGCGCGCAGGCCCGTTTGGCTTCACTGGCTAACTGTGGCGCGGCTACTGCAACATCGCCTCGACGGCCTGCGCCGTTTCCGACTCGCCGGCGTCCACGTCGGCGTGGTCGATCACTTCGATCACGAAATCCTTGCCCTCGGTTCCGTCCTCGCGCGTCGTCTCGCGGAAGTCGATCTGCACCGTGTCGCCGGGCACGAACTGATTGCCCAGCAGCGACTCGCTCAGCGGGTCCTGGATGCGGTTCTGGATCACACGGCGCAGCGGTCGCGCCCCATACTCGGGGTCATAACCGGCGCCGGCGATTTCCAGGCGAGCATCTTCCGTCAGCACGAGCGTGATCTCCTGCTCCGCCAGTTGCAGACGCAGCGGCTGCATCTCCAGCTCGACGATCAAGGCGATCTCCTCGCGCGACAGGCTACGGAAGACCATCACCCCGTCCAGCCGGTTGAGGAACTCGGGCCGGAAGGTCTTCTTGAGCGCGTCCATCACCTTGGCCTTCATCGACTCGTACTCGTGCTCGCGCGCAATCTCGTCCTCGTCCCTGGTGATGGCGAAGCCCAGCCGGTTGGCCCCCTGGATCAGTTTGGCGCCGATGTTGCTCGTCATCAGGATCAGCGTATTGCGGAAGTCGACGCGACGCCCCTTGGCATCCGACAGATAGCCGTCTTCCATGATCTGCAAGAGCATGTTGAAGGCTTCCGGGTGCGCCTTCTCGATCTCGTCGAGCAGGATCACGCTGTAGGGGCGGCGGCGCACCGCCTCGGTGAGCTGCCCGCCCTCGTCGTAACCGACATAGCCCGGAGGCGCGCCCACCAACCGGCTGACGTTGTGGCGCTCCATGAATTCGCTCATGTCGAGCTTGATCAACGCCTCTTCGCTGCCGAACATGAATTCAGCCAACGTCTTCGCCAAGAGCGACTTGCCCACGCCCGTCGGCCCCAGGAAGATAAAGCTGCCGATCGGCCGCCGCGGATCCTTAAGGCCGGCGCGCGCACGGCGCACGGCCCGGCTCAGCGCCCGGATCGGCTCTTCCTGGCCGATCACACGCTTGCGCATAACCTTTTCCATCTCCAGCAGGCGCTCACGTTCCTCGCCGGCGATACGGCTGACGGGCACGCCTGTCCACATGGCGACCACTTCGGCGATGTCTTCCGGCGTGACTTGCGGCTGGTTGACCGTTTCATTCCAGCCCTCGCGCAGCTCGTTGAGCTTAGCCTCCAGTTCCACCTCGCGATAGCGTAGGTCGATGGCGTCGTCGAAGCGCTGGCTCTCCAACGCCTCTTCCTTGGCCTTTTGCAGCTTCTTCAAGCTCATAAAGGTCTCGCGCAGATTGTTGGCATAGGGCGCCTTATACATGCGCACGCGGCTGCCCGCCTCGTCGATCAGGTCGATGGCCTTGTCCGGCATAAAGCGGTCCGGCACGTAGCGCGCGGCCAGGTGCGCCGCCGCGGTCAACGCCTCATCCGTAATTAACAGCTTATGATGCTCCTCGTAGCGCGCCTTGACGCCGCGCAAGATCTGGACCGTCTCCTCGATCGAAGGCTCCTCGACCAGGATCGGCTGGAAGCGCCGCTCCAGGGCCGCATCGCTCTCGATATACTTGCGATACTCGTCCAGCGTGGTCGCGCCGATCACTTGCAGCTCGCCGCGGCTCAATGAGGGCTTGAGGATATTGGCGGCGTCCACGCTGCTGCCGGCCGCGCCCGCGCCCACCAGCATATGCACCTCGTCGATGAAGAGGATGGCGCCGGACTGTATAACCTCCTCGATCACCTTCTTCAGCCGCTCTTCAAACTGGCCGCGATACATCGTCCCCGCTACCAGCCCGCCCACATCCAACATGAGCAAGCGCTTATTGAGCAGCGGCTCGGGCACGTTGCCCTCGATAATGCGCTGGGCCAAGCCTTCGACGATAGCCGTCTTGCCGACGCCCGGCTCGCCGATCAGGGCGGGGTTGTTCTTGGTGCGCCGGCTGAGGATTTGGATCATGCGCTCGATCTCGGTTTGCCTGCCGATTACCGGATCCAGCTTGCCCTCTTCCGCGGCTGCGGTCAGATCGTAGCCCAACTGGTCGACCAGTGGGGTCTTGGATTCCTTCTTGGCTTTGTCTTTAGTTTGCGCCTGGGTTTGCAGGATGTTGCGTGCGGTCTGCGTACGCACGCGCTCCAGGTTGACGCCCAGCCCGCGCAGCACGTTGACGGCAATGCCTTCGCCCTCACGCACCAGGCCAAGCAAGAGATGCTCAGTGCCGATGTAGTGATGGCCCATCAGGCGCGCTTCGTCCACAGCCAGCTCGATCACGCGCTTGGTGCGAGGGGCCAAGGTTGGCTTGCCGAAGGGGGCGCGTTCACCCCGCCCCACGGTCCGCTCTACGGCGCGAATCACTTGGCCGGGTTCTACGCCCAACTCGCGCAGCACCTTGACCGCCACTCCGTTATCCTCGCGCACTAGGCCAAGCAGCAGATGCTCGGTGCCGATATAGTTATGATTCAAACGGAGCGCCTCTTCCTGCGCCAGAGTCAGCACCCGCCGTGCACGCTTCGTAAAACGATCAAGTTTGTCAGGCATTCTTGTTATCCCCAGTATCTATACACTGCTGATTCATCAGGCACTGCCAAGTGTATCAGCCCGAGCCAATTCTTGCCGTAACGTAAGTTCCCCTTTGGCGGGGCAAACGACAGGCGCTTCGAGGAAAGTTAAAGGTGCGATTGTCGGTCTGGACGCCGGCGGTGCCGGCGCCCGTGGTCCGGGTCAGCGTATGCGCCCGTTGTGTCTCGTGCCCATTGTAACGACAGCCCGAAGCGTTTGTCAACCGTCAATCCGATTTCCGCCCCGGCTCTTCGCCCCTGCCTTTGACGACGTATGCGAGGCGGCAAAGGTTCCTTGCCGTTATTCGCCCTTTTGCGCGACGAAATTCGCCGCATCCTTCTTGCTCAGCCGCGCTGTCTCAACCCCAAAAGAAAGAAAAATGAGGACGCCGCATGGGGCGCCCTCATCATATACGCAATCCATTCACTTGTCGCTGCGGCAAACTAAGCAGCGCTTGCAGCAGCTCTCACCCTAGCCGGCAACGGCCTCGGTCATCTCTTCTTCAGCCGGAGCGTCGACTACATTCTCAGCGACATTCTCAGCAACGGCCTCGGCGACGATCTCGGCGACAATGTCCTCTGTCTCGACTGCGCCGGCCGGCTCGGCCTCAAGCGCCTCATCCTCAGCGGATTCGTCGTTAGGCGCGATCTGCCAGTCCACTTCGAGGTCCTGGCTGGGCGGCAGCGCCTGCTTCAGGCTGAGGCCCATGCGCCGCCGGTCCACGTCGATGCGGATAATGCGCAGGTCGTACTCTTCGCCCTCGGAGACGATCTCCTTGGGGTGATTGACACGCTGGTCGGCCAACTCGCTGACATGGATCAGGCCTTCGATGCCGTCCTTGTCCAGGCGGGCAAAGGCGCCGAAATTGACCAACTTGGTGATGCGGCCGCGCACGATCTGGCCCACCTGGTAGTGTTCTTCCACCAAGTCCCACGGCTGCGGCAAGAGCCGGCGCAGGCTGAGGCCGATGCGCCGCCGCTCCTGGTCCACGCTGAGGATCTGGACCTTGATCTTCTGGCCCACCTTCACGACCTCGCTGGGGTGGTTGACGCGGTTCCAACTCAGCTCGCTGAGGTGGATCAGACCGTCCGCTCCGCCCAGGTCAACGAAAGCGCCAAAGTCGGCGATGCTGCTGATGATGCCGTCGTAGATGTCGCCCTCGGTCAGCGTCTCGAGCAGTTGCTCCTTCTGCTGGCGGCGCCACTCGCGCATGGCGAGGCGTTCGGACAAGATCAGGCGGTTGCGCCGGCGGTCGATGTCGATCACCTTCAACATCAGGTCGTTGCCCACCAGGTTCGCCCAGCGGTCTTCGGTGTTGTCGGCGTCTTCCACGCTCTGGCTTTGGCTCTCAGAACTGAGTTGGCTGGCAGGCACAAAGCCGCGCACCTGACCGATCTTCACAATCACACCGCCGCGGTTGTGGGCAGCCACGCTGCCTTCAAACACGGCCTGCGACTGCATCAATTCCTCGGCCCGCTCCCAGTCCTTTTCGGCCTGCGCCCGGCTGATGCTCAGCATGAGGTTGCCTTCACGGTCCTCGCGCATCACATAGACCGGCACCTCGTCGCCAATTGCCAGCGACTCGAGCAACTCGCGAATCCGATCCATCTCGCGGCCATTGACAACGCCTTCCGACTTGAAGCCGATATCGACCAAAAGTTCGTGCGGGCGCTTGTCGACGATGACGCCGTTGCGAATTTCGCCGGCCTGTGGCGGGAGAAACGACTCGCCAATTTCGTCGAGCAACAGGGCCATCGGGTGCGGTTGGCTGCTTGCCGCGTCTTGCATGCCCTCGGGCATGGACAACATGGTTACATCAACTGCCGGGTGAACAGTGTTCATAAGGGATAAAACTTCCTCCAGAAAATAGAATTGCCCAGTTATATTGGCAACGCCAGCACGAGACAAATAACCACCCCCCCGAAAATCGTTTTGAGAAAAATATCGGAGAGATGAAGGATTCCTTATACCAGCAGCGCGATCGCCTCGATCTCCACCAGCCCGCCCAACGGCAACGCGGCTACCTGGACAGTGCTGCGCGCGGGCGGCTCGCCGCTAAAGGCTTCGCCGTACACCGCGTTGACTTTGGCGAAGTCGGCCATATCGGCCAAAAAGATCGTGGTCTTCACCACGTTCGCCAAGCTGCTGCCCGCTGTGTCCAGCACGGCGGCAAGATTACTCAGGGCTTGGCGCGTCTGCGCCTCCACACCCGTCGCCAATTGCCCGCTCTGCGGATCCAGGCCCAACTGACCGGACGCAAATACGAGCGCATCGGTCTTGATCGCCTGGGAATAGGGGCCAATGGCCGCGGGGGCCTGGCGCGTTGAAACAGGTTCGCGTGTCACTCTTCGCCTCGATTGTCTTGGTGCTGATACGCTGTAGGATAGAACATAGAAGACCGGGGTAAACCGAACTGTCGCAAGCCGCGTGCGCTCCTTCAATTGTAATCCATCTTCCCCAGAAGGCCAAAATCTGGACAGAAGTTGGATGAAGGGCCTATCACGACACGTCCCAGCCCGTTACGCGCGCGTTGGGTGCGACGCAACTAAGTCGGCACAATCGGCAGGCTGCGCCGCATGATTTCGTAGTTCTCCAGCGCGCGGCCTGCGCCCAGCGCTACACAGGCGATGGGGTTTTCCGCCACATAGCAGGGCACGCCGGTCTCCTGCGTCAGCAGGTTGGCGATATTGCGCAGCTGCGCGCCGCCGCCGGTGAGGACCATGCCGCGGTCGATGATGTCCGCCGCCAGTTCCGGCGGCGTCTTCTCCAGCGTGGCGCGCACGGTGCTGACCACGGCTTGCAGCGGTTCGGCCATAGCCTCGGTCACTTCGCTGCTGGCGATCTGCATGATTTTGGGCAGGCCCGTCACCTGGTCGCGCCCGCGCACTTCCATCGAGCGCTCTTCTTCCACAGGCAAGGCGCTGCCGATGCCGATCTTGATCTCTTCCGCGGTCTGCTCGCCGATCAGCAAGTTATATTTCTTGCGCACGTAGTTGACGATGGACTCGTCGAAGCGGTTGCCGCCCACGCGCACGCTGCTCCATACGACGATGTCATACATGGACACGACCGCGGCTTCCGTCGTGCCGCCGCCCATGTCCACCACCATGTTGCCCGTGGGCGTGCCAATCGGCAGACCTGCGCCGTAGGCGGCAGCCAGCGGCTCCGGGATCAGATAGGCTGCGCCCGCACCCGCCTGCATGGCCGCGTCGTGGACGGCGCGCTCTTCCACGCTTGTTACGCCCTTGGGCGTGCTGATCATCACTTTCGGCTTAAAAATGGGGCCGAGCAGCGGGTTGAGGTTGCCGACGATGGCCTGGATAAAATAGCGCAGCATGGCCTCGGTCACCACAAAGTCGGCGATGACGCCGTCGCGCATCGGCCGCGCCACCTCGATGCTCTCCGGCGTGCGGCCCAACATGTCATAGGCCTCATGGCCCACGGCGACCATCTTATTGTCGCGCAGGCGAATCGCCACCACCGACGGCTCGTGCATCACAATGCCCTTGCCGCGAACATGCACCAGCACGTTGACCGTGCCCAAATCGATGCCGATGTGCTTTTCAAACATAGGTTTCTTCCCGCGCCGCACAGCACGCGCGTCCTGGGTCGGCGACTAGAGCCAACAGGCAATTTGTCTCAGCGTATATTTTACAGTGGATATTTTGCAGGTAATATCTCGCACAGTATATCACTATACCAAGCCGGCACGGCTTGGTCAACATAAGGGGGTCGTGTCCCCAATATAAAATGCACCCTGCCTGCGCCAAAGGCGAGCAATAAAAACCGGGCCTTGCGTCCGCCAGGCCCGGTCCACAGCGCCGCACTGCACGCCCACGCGGCCGGCGCCCGCTCTATGCTATTCTTCGCGGAAGGTCGGCGACTTTTCGCGCCGCCGATGCGCCACGCGCAAGCGCAGATTACTGCGCTGCAAGGCGCGTATCGCCTCGGCGTGGCGCTGCGGCGGCGGATTCCCCTCCAGGGAATGCCGCGCACGCTCACGGGCCGCTTCGGCGCGGGTGATGTCGATCTCGACTTCGCGCTCGGCGTATTCTGCCAGGATCGTCACTTTGTCCGGGCGCACCTCGACCACGCCGCCCGTCACGGTGATGTACTCGATATCCGAGCCGTGATGCAGCACGATCTCGCCCAGCCCCAGCGTCGACAGCAAGGGCGCGTGCCCGGGCATGATGCCCATCTGCCCTTCGGAACCGGGCAGCGTGATACTGTCCGCGGTGGTGGAAATCACCTGCTTGTCCGGCGTTACGATGTCTACCTGCAATGGCATGGCGTCTAGCCCTCCGCGCGCAGCCGTTCTGCGGCCTCTAGCGCTTCCTCAATTGGCCCCACCATGTAGAAGGCGGCTTCGGGCACGCTGTCGTGCTTGCCTTCCATGATCTCGCGGAAACCGCGCACGGTGTCTTCGATCTTGACGAACTTGCCGTCGCGCCCTGTGAACTGCTCAGCCACAAACATGGGCTGGGTCAGGAAGCGCTGCATCTTGCGCGCTCGCGCCACGGTCATCTTATCGTCTTCGCTCAATTCTTCCACGCCCAGGATGGCGATGATGTCTTGCAGATCTCGGTAGCGCTGCAAGGTCTGTTGCACCTGGCGCGCAACTTCATAGTGCTCCTGCCCCACGATCAGCGGGTCGAGGATGCGGCTGGTGGAGCCGAGCGGGTCCATAGCGGGGTAGAGGCCCTGGTCCGCCAAGGCGCGCTGCAAGGTGATCGTCGCGTCGAGGTGGGCGAAGGTCGTCGCCGGGGCCGGGTCGGTATAGTCGTCGGCGGGCACATAAACGGCCTGCATCGAAGTGATGGCGCCGCGTCGCGTCGACGTGATGCGCTCTTGCAAGTCGCCCATGTCGGTGCCCAGGGTCGGCGCATAGCCCACCGCGCTGGGCAGCCGCCCCAGCAGCGAGGAGACCTCGGAGCCGGCCTGCACAAAGCGGAAGAT
>JBBSBO010000019.1:0-11917 GCA_038251215.1 Caldilineales bacterium | reverse complement strand
CTCAAGCACCGCGGCTTTACCTTTGTTGGGTCGACGATTTGCTATGCCTACATGCAGGCGGTGGGCATGGTCGACGACCACACGGTGGACTGCTTCCGCCACCCGCGCAACCAGGGCGCACGGGACGACGTCGCAGCAGAGTAGCCGCGGCTAGCGCGTGTCGCCGTCGCCGCGAATTTGGCCGCGCGCCTGGCGCGAAAAGAGCTTCTCCAGGTTCGCCTCCGCCACTTCTTGCAGGCTGAGGCCGAGTTCCGTGCAGATCTGCGTCAGATACCAGAGCACGTCGCCCAGCTCCTGCTTCAGCGCCTCGCGGTCTGCGTCCGAAATCTCGCCGCCTTTGTCGCGGAAGAGCTTCTTGACCTTGCCCGCCACTTCGCCCGCCTCGTTCGTCAGCCCCAGCGTGGGGTAGACGATGGCGTGGTCGGTGTGGATCAGATGCCAGGTCTTGCGTGATTCCTCTTGGTAGCGATCGAAGTTGTCGAGGTTCATGGCGTGCAGTTTGTCCTTGTAGGGATAGCCCTCCGCGCCGCAAGCCTTAGCGCCGTGGAACGACGGGCGGCTCGGGGGCCAGGCCCATCTCTTGCAAGATGCCGGCAGCGGCGAAATTGGCCGCGATGGCGATCAGCGCCGGGGCTAGCAGGATCAGCGGCAGCGTGACGGCGGTACTCAGACCGAGCAAGAGGATCTGGAAGACCAGCAGCAAGAAAGTGTAGAGCGGGTTGCGCATGGCTAACACGGCGGCATTGCGCAGCGCCAGCTTAACGTCCTTTTCTTCCTGCTGCCAGAAGAGCGGGAAGATATACTGGCCCAGCATCAGCGCGATCACCAACAGCCATAGAAAGAAGACGCCGAACACGCGCGGCCAACCTTCCAGCCTGAAGTAGAACCATATATTGGCGAGGATGGCGACAGGCGCCAGCAGGTTGATGGCATAGATCAGCCAGCTGCGCCCAATCTGCGTGCGCGCGCCTTCCCAGAAGAAGGAGCTGTCGACGCGCTTGTAGTTAGCCATGCGGTTGGCGACGTTCTGCACACCCGCGGTGACCGGCGCCGCAGGGATAATCAGGATCGTGCCAATCCACCACGCCACGCTGAGAAAGACGCACAGGAACAGCTCGTCATAGGCTGCTTTGAACGTGCGACCCATAATGACAAATGCTTTCATTGGTTTTCTGCCTATTCAGTGAATCTGCCAAGTAAATATGGGAAGTCGCCTGAGCGAGTAGGCGTCAGTGCGCGCCGGATGGTGCGTGCCGCATAACATGTGCCGACGCGCAAGACCCCATGAGTATACCACGCAGAGCGGCCCAGAGCGCTCGCCTGAATCTTGAGCGGAGCCTGAGCCGGCGTCTTTGCCTTTGGGTTGCACTGCCGCTATAATTCCTCGACGCGCCGCAAGAAACAGGCGCCGCGCGGCTCGAGACCTGCTGCGAGCGCCACTGTCCATCATCACTGTCCATCATCCCTGTCCATCATCCGTAGCTGCGGAGTATTGAAAACTGCTATGACGACCCAAGCGAAAAAGATCCTGGTCGGGGTGGCCTGGCCCTATGCTAACGGCGAGAAACATATCGGTCAAATTGCCGGGGCCTATTTGCCGCCGGACATTTTCGCACGCTACCAGCGCATGGCAGGCAACGATGTGATCATGGTCAGCGGCTCGGATGTACACGGCACGCCCGTCACCCTGAAGGCGGAGGCGGAAGGCACGACGCCGGCAGCCATCGCCGACAAGTACCACGAGATGTTCGTGGAGGGCTGCCTGCAAATGGGCCTGACCTTCGATCTCTACACGCATACGGACACGCAGAACCATTGGGATGTGACGCAAGACATGTTCCTGCGCCACATCGAAACCGGCTACATCTACCTGGATACGCAGAAGCAGCTTTACGATCCGGTGGCGAAGCGCTTTTTGGCCGACCGCTATGTGGAGGGCGTTTGTCCCTACTGCGGCTATGCCGATGCGCGCGGCGACCAGTGCGACAACTGCGGGCGCCTGTATGACGCCCTAGAGCTGAAAAACCCGCGCTCCAAGCTGACCGGCACGACCGATCTGGAGGTGCGCGAGACCGAACACTTCTTCCTGGATATGGCCAAGATGAACGGCCCGCTGCTGGAGTGGATAGCGCACGGCAAGGAGCATTGGCGCCCCAACGTCATCAACTTTACGCGCGGCCAGCTAGAGCTGCACGAGCTGCGCGGACGGGCCATCACACGCGACATCGAGTGGGGCATCGACATCCCGCTGCCCGGCTATGCAGGCAAGCGCATCTACGTGTGGTACGACGCCGTGATCGGCTACCTCAGCGCGGCCAAAGAGTGGGCCGTGCTGGAAGGCGACGCCGAGGCCTGGCGCGCCTGGTGGGACGCCGAGGTCAACCCCGAAGCGCTGATCTACAACTTCATCGGCAAGGACAACATCCCCTTCCACACGATCATTTGGCCGGGCATGTTGATCGGCTACAACGCGGGCGAGCCGCGGCTCAACCTGCCCTATGACGTGCCCGCCAACGAGTATCTCAACCTGGGCGGCGAACAGTTCAGCACGAGCCGCGGGCGCGTGATCGGCTTCAACTCCGTGCTGCGCGAGTTCGAGCCGGAAGCCTGGCGCTATGTGCTGACCGCGCTCGCCCCCGAAACGTCCGACGTCGAGTTCACCTGGCGCGAGTTCTTGGAGCGCGTCAACAATGAACTGGTCGCCAACTGGGGCAATCTCGTCAACCGCATGTTGGGCTTTGCCTACAAGCGCTTTGACGGGCGCATCCCCGCGCCGGGGCCGCTGGACGACACCGACCGCGCCCTGCTGGACGAGATCCGCGCCGGTTTCGACTCGGTGGGCGAGCTGTACGCCACTGTCAAGCTCAAGGCCGCGCTGACCGAAGTGCGCCGCCTGAGCCAGCGCGTCAACCAGTATCTCAACGAAAAGGCGCCCTGGCAGAGCATCAAGACGGACCCGGAGGCCGCGGCGACGTCGGTCTATGTGGCGTTACAGGCGATTGACTGGCTCAAGATCATGTGGGCGCCGATCCTGCCGCAGAGCAGCGAGCGCGTCCACAGCATGTTGGGCTACGACACCACGCTCTTTGGCCGCCAATACGCCGAACGCGTGGCCGACGCACGCGGCACGCACCTGGCGCTGCGCTATGACCACAGCCCGGCGTCCGGTCGCTGGCAGGCGGACGAGCTGCCCGCCGGTCAGGCCCTGCGCGAGCCGGCGGCGCTCTTCACAAAGCTCGACGATGAGGCCATGGCGGAGAAGCTGCAAGCCGTCTATTAATGCGCCTCTTGGTGCAAGGTACGCAAGATACGCATCATGCGCCGGTTGCCTCCAGGGAAGTTGCCGGCTTCCTTGAAGGCAGATATCCGAATAAGTGAAGGCCGAACAAGTGAAGGGCAATGGCTTCCAGAGCGCCGACCGACCCGCCCACAACCCATCCGACCCTTGTCGTGATTGACCCGCCGGACTACGGCGCGGCGCGCGCGGTCGAGGCCGTGGGCAGCCTGCCCGCAGAAGGTTCGTTAGCGGCGTTTGATACCCTCTATATCCGGCATCCCCGGCGCTGGTTGGCTGCCATTCTGCTCGCTTATGTCGCGGCGGCCGTGCTCTTCGCCACGGTCACCCCAGCTTGGCAGGCGCCCGACGAGCCGGCCCACTACAACTATGTCACCTTCATCGCGCAGACCGGGACCCTACCCGTCTTGCGCGACGGCGATTATAACCAGGCGTTGCTCGACCAGTTGTTGAGTAACCGCTTTGCCGCACCGGCTGCTGCGCCTGCGGCCCTGCGCTACGAGGCGCACCAGCCTCCGCTTTACTATCTGCTGGCGACCCCGGTCTACTGGCTAAGCGACGGCGCGCTGTGGGCGATGCGCCTCTTCAGCATCCTGATCGGCGCGGCGTCCATCCTCTTGCTTTACCTCAGCCTGGAACTCGTCTTCCCCGGCAAACCGTTAATTGTGGTGGGCGGGACCGCCTTCGCCGCGCTGCTGCCGATGCATGTGGCCCTTTCCGCGGCCGTCAACAATGACGGCCTGGCGGAAGCCCTGATCCTGGCGGCCATGCTGGTGCTGCTGGACTGGCTGCGCCGGCAGTTTTATGGCGATGCGGGCGATGCGGCGGGCGAAACGGTCGCAGCGTCTGACGATGCCGGGACCGCGGCGGCGCGGCGCTCGCGGCGACAACTGCTGTTGCTGGGCGTGCTGCTGGGGTTGGGTATGTTGACGAAGGTCTATGCCTATATGCTGGCTCCGATCGTGGTGCTGGTGACGGTCGGCATCGCGGCGCGATGCAGCTACCTGGGCAAGTCGCCTGCTGCCAGGACAGTGTGGGGCAGCATCCGGGTGGGCGTGCAACACGGGTTGCTGGTGGCGCTGCCGGCGCTGGCGCTGGCGCTGCCCTGGTGGGTGCGCAACAGCATCGTCTACGGCGGCTGGGATGTGTTGGGCATGGCGCAGCATAACCGCGTGGTCGTGGGGCAGCCGCGCACGTTGGAGTGGGTAGCGCTCAACGGCTGGATGGCCTACGGCGAACGCGCCTTTAGCTTCACCTTCAAGAGCTTCTGGGGCGTCTTCGGCTGGATGGGCGTGTTTATGGACGAGCGCATCTATACCGCCTTGCAGCTATTTACGGGTGTGCTCTTTCTGGGGCTGCTGTGGGCGATGGTGCGCTTTATCTCCGGCCCGCCGGATACGGACATGGACGCGTTCCAGATGTTCGTGTTGGCCGTGTTTGGCGTGATGCTGCTGGCGGTGACGGCGAGTTTCGCGTGGTATAACGCGCAGTTTGTGCAACACCAGGGGCGCTATTTCTTCTGGGGGCTGTTGCCCATCAGCACGCTGGTGGCGCTGGGCTGGCGCGAGGTGATGCAACCACTGCAGGGCGTGATTACGGGCGTGTTGGCCCTGGTGCTGACGGCGGGCATTGCCCTGGCGAGCTACGCCACCGGCATCCTGGACAAGTGGGCGCTGCTTGCCGCCGCGCTGATCGCGCTCACGCTCGTGGCCCAGCCGCTGCTGCTGGCAGGCACGCACCGTTATGGCGCCGCCTGGCTTTCACCGGCGGCGCGCGCCCGGCTAGACACGCCGGCGGCGGCTTTCGTGCTGGCGGGGCTGCGCGCCTGGGTGTGGGCGCTGCCCTTTGTGCTGCTCTTTGCGCTCGACCTGGCAATTCCGTACGCGTTTATTGTTCCGCAGCTGGTCGATTTAGCGAAATAGAGCCGTACTGCGGAGTTAGCGAGTCAGACAAGCATGTTCAACGCTTCCCATTCACAGACTTCCCGCACACAGGCCCGATCCGAGCCGATGCGGCGCTCGCCCAGAATTCAACGCGGGCCGGCGGATTTTGCCGTGATCCTGGGGCTGATGCTGGTGATCACGCTGCTGGGCGTCTTCCTGGGCTGGCAGTTCTGGCACGCCGGGCGCATCTATTCCGGCGTGACGATTGCCGGGATGCCCGTGGGCGGCTTGACGCGCGCCGAGGCAGTGATTGCCCTCAATCGCGGGCTGGTGCGCCAGTCGTTGCCGTCGATTACCGTAGAGTACGCGGGCCGGCAATGGCCGGTGGCGGCAGGCCAAGCCATGGCCTCAACCGACATCGTGGCTGCGGTCAATCAGGCCTATCTGGTCGGGCGAGAGGGCGACACGCCTGCACGCGTGGCGGTCCAGATCGGCGCGGCCCTGGGCCAAATCGACGTGCGCCCCAACTTGGACCTCGACGTGGCGCAACTGCGCTATGCGCTGAGCCAGATCGCCGCCGATGTGCGCACGCCGGCGCAGCGCGCCATCAACGTCGCCGGCTTTGCCGTCCCCGCGCAACCGGGCGTGGATGTGGACGTGGAGCGCACGCTCGAGCAACTTCTGGCGCAATTGGAGGCCGCGGGCGAGGCGCAGGCCGTCGTCGGCCAACTTGCCGTCGTCCCGCTGGAGCCACCCCCCGCCATGGTGGAAGAGCCGTCGTCGCCGGCCTTGCCCGCGCTCGCCCCGCTGGTGCTGCGCGATGCACGTTTCGGCTTTGAGATGGCGTTGGACCCGGCCGCGCTGCGCGGGCTGCTCTTTTCCGCCCAGCCGCCGCGCCTAGACGAGAGCAGGGCGCGGGCGCTGCTGCAAGAATGGGCGCAGCAGATCGACATTGCGCCTGCCAATGCGCGGCTGCGCTTCGACCCGGCCGCGGGCGGCGCGGTCGTCGTGCAGTCCAGCCGCGCCGGGCGCAAGCTGGATGTAGAGGGGACGCTGGCCTCGCTGCGTGAGAGCGTGGAGAAGGGCGGCACGACCGCCGCGCTGATCATCCAGGACGCACCGCCGGCGGTCGACAGCAACCGCGTGGCGGAGATGGGCATCCGCGAGCTGGTTGCCGGCGGCACGACCTATTTCGCGGGCAGCAGCCCGGCGCGCGTGCGCAATATCGAAGTGGCGGCGGAAAAGTTCGACGGCATCGTCATCCCGCCGGACGGCGTGTTCAGCTTCAACGACGTGGTGGAGGATGTCTCTTCGGCCAACGGCTTTGTGGATTCGCTCGTGATTTGGGGCGACCGCACCGAGGTAGGCGTGGGCGGCGGCGTGTGCCAGGTCAGTACGACCATCTTCCGCGCGGCTTTTCTGGGCGGCTTTCCGATTGTCGAGCGCTACACTCATGCCTATGTGGTGGGTTGGTATGGCGACCCTGGGCTGGACGCCACCATTTTCACGCCGTCGGTGGATTTTCGCTTCCGCAACGATACGGGCGCTTATCTGCTCATGCAGCCCGTGGTGAGCGGCGCAGGCGGCACGATTACCTTCAACTTCTATGGCACAAAGCCCCCCCGCGAGGTGATCATCGGCGAGCCGCAGATAACGGACGTTTTGCCGTCGCCCGCACCGCTGTACGAAGTAGACGAGTCGCTGGCGACGAATGAGCAAGAGCAGGTCGACTGGGCCAAAGAGGGCATGACCGTGGCGGTCGAGCGCACCATCATCGAGAACGGCGAAACGCGCACCGAAACGCTGCGCAGCAAGTATCAGCCGTGGCGCGCCGTCTACCTGGTCGGCCCCGGCGTCGAGATACCGGCGACGCCCACGCCGACCGCCACGCCCGCCGCAGGCGATGAGGATGCTCCCGCGGTGGAGGCTCCTGCGGCGGAGGCTCCTGCGGAGGCGATCCCCGCCGCGGAGACGCGGGCGACAGACGCCACGCCCGCACCGGAAGCGCCGGAGATCGCGGCCCCGCCCGCCGTGATCCTGGAGGTCACGTCAACCCCTGCGCCCTAGCGCCGTTGTCGCATTCCACCACAAGCGTTCTATACAAACGAGCGTGCCTGTGGGCCAAGACTTGGAGCAAGAGATGGGCGTAGGGCCTAAGACCCGATGGCGTGGCTTCTCGAACGCGCCGCATCTGGTATAATCTAGCTATGACCACTCCTTCCTCCGTCCCAGCGCGGTCTACATCCGCGCGGCCTGCCCCGCGCAAGCTGTTCCGTTGGCGCCCCGACCAGCAGTGGGAAGGCTATCTTTTCTTGCTGCCCAGCCTCGCCGGTTTTCTGATCTTCGTGGCGCTGCCGGTTGCGATCTCGCTCCTGCTCAGCTTTGTGGATTGGAACCTGCTTAGCCAGCCGCAATATGTCGGCCTGGCGAACTATACGCAAATGCTGACGCGCGACCCGGTCTTCTGGAAGGTCGTGCGCAACACCGCCTTTTTCATTGTGACCATCGTGCCCTTGCAGCTGGCGTTCGGGCTGGCGCTGGCGCTGGCGTTGAACCAGGGACTGCGCGGCGTCCTCGTCTATCGCGTGGTCTATTTCATGCCGGTCGTCACCACCATTGTCGCCGGCGCCATCGTCTTTCAGTTCTTGCTCAACCGCGACTATGGCCTGATCAGCAACCTGATGTGGACGCTGGCGGACGTGACGGGGCTGCCGATCCAGCCGCCCGACTTTCTCAACAGCACCGTGTGGTCCAAGCCGGCGGTGGCGCTGTTGACGCTGTGGAAGAACACCGGCTTCACCATGGTCATCTACCTGGCCGCGCTGCAAGGCGTGCCGCAGGAGCTATACGACGCGGCCGAGGTGGACGGGGCCAACAGCCGGCAGCGTTTCCGCCATGTTACGTTGCCGCTGGTCAGCCCCACCACCTTCTTCTTGCTCGTGATCCAGATGATCGGCGCCTTCCAGCTGTTCACGGAAGCGTACACCATGACGCGCGGCGGCCCCGCCGGCTCGACGCTGACCGTCGTCTACTATATCTACCAGAACGCCTTCCAGTTCGGGCGCATGGGCAAGGCGTCGGCCATCGCCTGGTTCCTGTTCATCTTTATTTTCATCTTCACCCTCTTCCAAACGCGCATGCAGCGGCGCTGGGTGTACTACGAGGCAGGCTCATGACGGTCACACGCGCCACGCCCACCGCAACGCAAGGGGCCGCGGCGGGCCGGTCGACGCAGCATCGCATCTCCTGGGCGGGCCGCACCCTGCTGCATGTCGCCTTGCTGGCAGGAGCCGTACTGGTGCTGCTGCCCTTCCTGGTGATGCTGCTGGGGTCGCTGTTGCCCAAGTCGGCTATTCTGCGCCGCGCGTTCGCGCCGGGCGACCTGAGCTTGCGCAACTACGTGGATGTGTTCCAAGCCGTGCCCTTTGGCCGCTTCTATCTCAACAGCCTGATCGTGGCGGTGAGTACGACCGTGATCCAGCTGTTGACCGCCGCGCTGGCCGCGTTCGCCTTCTCCAGGTTGCGGTTTCGCGGGCGCGACGCGCTCTTCTTGGTCTACCTGGCGACGTTGATGATCCCGTTCCAGGTGACCATGATCCCGAACTTCATCATCATCCGCTACCTGCGCTGGTATAATACCTACCAGGCGCTGATCTTGCCGGCGGCTTTCAGCGTGTTCAGCGTCTTTCTCATGCGCCAGTACTTTATGGGCATCCCCATGGACATGGACGAGGCGGCGCGCATGGACGGCGCCGGCAGCTTGCGCATCTGGTGGCAGGTGATCTTGCCGCTGGCAGGCCCCGTGCTGGCGACGCTGGCGATCTTCAACTTCCAGGCGACATGGAACGATTTCTTGTGGCCCCTGGTCATCACCAACAGCGAGAATATGCGCACGATCCCCATTGGCCTCAGTTCGTTTCAAGGGCAATACAGCACCGAGTGGCACCTACTCATGGCGGGGTCGGTGGTAGCGCTGCTGCCCGTCCTGCTGATCTACATCGTGGGCCAGAAATGGTTTGTACAGGGTATTACGCTGTCGGGGCTGGGCGGGCGCTAGGCAGGGCCAGCCGGCTCTGGGGCGGCAGCGCAACGTGACAGGACACGTGGCGGCCTATCCAAGCGTGTCCGAGCAGGGCGATCGCCCGTATTCCGTATAGGGCGAGAATCCGTAGAGACCTGCGCCATCTCACACGAACTTGCTACAATCCATTCGTCGCCCTATGCATCAAATGTTGCACCGACAGTGTTGCACCGACAACGTCGTACCCATGACTTGAGGAGGAAATGATGGTTCGCAAGCTAAGCCTAAGTCTGTTCATCGCCGCAGCGCTGATGGTGTTGTTGACCGCAGCCGTCGGCGCGCAGGATGCGCCCGAAGGGCCGGTTGGTCTCAGCGTCGCCGGCATCGAGCCGTTGACGGCGACGATCACGCAGTCCGTGCCGCTGACGTTGACGGTCAACATCTCCGGGCCGGGCGGCATTCAGGCGCTCACAGTGCCGTTCGTGCTCAACCTCGATATCCGCTTGGCCTTTACGGATGGGCTGACCGCCAGCGTGGCGGCTACGGCAACGGCGGCGACAACGGTGGAAGCCGTGATTACCGCCGAAGAAATCGAGCCGCCGGCCCGCGTGACCCCGACTGAACCGGCGCCTACTGCTATACCGACCCGACCGGCGCCTGCCGCGACAGCCACCCCCGCGCCGCCCACGCCGCGCCCGTTGGCTCCTACGGCAACGCCCGCGCCCGCCGACAAGGCCGAGGCGACTGCCACTGCCACTGCCACTGCCGATGCGGAAGTAGTCCTCACACCTACGGTCGCGGCGCCGAGCGTCGCCCCCCCCGCGTGTGAGGATACCCGCGCGGTCAACTTCGCGCCCCGCGCCAACGAGGTGATCTCCGGCACGGTAGATGTGTACGGCACGGCGCAGCATGATCTCTTCCAGTACTACAAGCTGGAGTACGCGCAAGGGAGCAATGTAGACCCGACCGGTGAATTCGCGTATATTACAGGCGTCAGCCAGCCGGTCGTGGATGGGCTGCTGGCGACGCTGGACACCACGTCGCTGGATAACGGACCCTATACGCTGCGCCTGACCGTGGTGGACCGCACCGGCAACTTCCCGCCGCCCTGCACCGTCACCGTCCAGATCGCCAACTGACGAAACAGCCAATCACCGCAGAGGGCGCGGAGAGCGCAGAGTCAGACAGATGGGTCAAGCATCATGCGTCATGCGTGACGTGTGACGCATGACGCATGACGTGTGACCCGCTCGCCACGTTCTCTCGCCCTTTGCTGTTCTCTGCGCGCTCTGCGTCCTCTGCGGTAGATTTTTCCATTCAATCCATAGTAGGGTGGCATCATGAGCCTATCTGTCGGCAAGATCGTCAAGTCGAATACCCACATCGACTACGTGTGCCAAGTCTACAACATCGGCGAGATTGACCGCTGCCCGAAGCCGGCGGACTTCAGCTTCGGCACGTTCGTCGCGATTGAGCTGGGCGAGGGGGGCGTCGGCGGCCAACTGGTCGGCGTCATCTACAACACGCTGTTGATGAACCCGGACTTCGGCAATATGGGACCGCGCCTCAGCCCGCGGCACGAGGTGGAAGTCTTTACGCCGGACTATCTGGCGGAGGCCGCCACCCTGGTCGGCATCATCGCACTGGGCTGGATCGACGCCGATGGGACGTGCCATCAAGGCGTGCCCGCGCTGGCGGCGACCGTCAACGACCGCGTGCTGCGCATGGAGGACGACCAGCTGACCGCCTTCCACTGCGACGGTGCGGGCCGGCTGAGCCTCAAGTATGTCTCCGTCGTGCTGAGCCAAAACAACTCGCTGGCGCCGCCGCTGCTGATCCATGTGGCGGACCGGCTGATGACGCTCTTCCCGGCGCAGCGCGGGCCACTGGAGCTGCTGCGCAATAACCTGGCGTGGAAGAGCATCGTCCAGCCGGCGGGGTAAAACTGCAAACCGCAAAGTACGCAAAGGGCGCAAAGAAAAAGCAACTGCAAGAAAAGCAAAAAGCTTGGGGATGAAGTGAAGACGCTATGAACGACGATTGCATCGGCACGGTCAAGGGGCCGGGCGAAACGCCCAACGAGTTTACGTTGGTGGCGCCCGACCCGGAGCGGCGCGTCAAGTATGGGGAGTTCGTCTACTATGTGACCGCCGTGGACGGCGAGGTGCGCCCTATCCTGGGGCGCGTGACGGGCCGCAAGTCGATTCGCCTGCTGCCGGACAGCTTTATGGCGGACCCCAGCGTACCCCCGCACGAGGTGGCGGCGCTGCTGGGCTATGACAGCGATGCCCGCGAGCTGTTTGAAATCACCGTGACCGTGCTCGGTTATCACAGCGCGGCCATGAGCGACTTCATCAACCCACGTGTGCCGCCCGCAGGCGGTTCGCCCGTGTATATCGCCGGCGACGAGTTGCTGACGCAGGTGCTCAGCAAGCGCCGCAAGGGAGCCATCGGCAGCGCGCACCTGGGCAGCCTGCTCAGCCGCCCCGCCGACGCCGTGCCTGTGGCGCTGGATGTGCGCGCCTTCACCAGCACGCACCTGGCAATCATCGCCAGCACAGGCAGCGGCAAGAGCTACCTAGCGGGCGTGCTGTTGGAAGAGCTGTTCATGCCCTACAACCGCGCCTCCGTGCTGATCGTCGACCCGCACGGCGAATATCACACGCTGCAAGAAATCCAGAACATCGCCGAGTTTTCCGAGGGCAACTACAAGCCGAT
>JBBSBO010000018.1:0-12029 GCA_038251215.1 Caldilineales bacterium | reverse complement strand
CCGGGGACGTCCATCGCCCAGAACTGGCAGCGCGTGGTGTCGAACATGCGCGTGCGCAGCCACGGCTCGATCTCGCCTGCCGTCTGGCTGGTGGTGATGACTGTGGGCAGCTGGGCGTTGTAGCGATAGTTGAGCAGCTGGAAGAGCTTCTCCCTGGCCCAGGGCGTGGCGCTTTCCGTGCCCAGGTCGTCGAGGATCAGGCAGGGCGTGCGCTTGATCTCGTCGAAGCGACGGTCGTAGGGGGTGTTGGAGTTCGGGCTGAAGGCCGCGCGCAGATGGTCGAGCAGATCGGGCACGACGACGAACATGACTTCGAGTTTCACATCGACGCTCAGATAGTTGGCGATGGCCGCGGCGAGATGGGTCTTGCCCGCGCCGCTGCGTCCGGAAAGCACCAGCCAGCCGTTCATCGTGCGCGCGTACTTCTCGCAGGCGGCGAAGGTGTTGCGCAGGTTCAGACGCTCTTCACCGGAGAGGTCGTCACGCTGGGCGTCGAAATTACTGAACTGCTGTTCGCGGTGGAAGCTGAGCGTGCTCAGGTCGCTTTGCGCCGGGTTTTGCCCGGCACGGAAGTCCGGCGCAGTGATGGCAAAGTGGTTGACGAGGCTGGGGTCTTGTAGGCGACTGCGGATGCGCGGGTCGATCTCATCCAGCCTCTGATTGCTGGTGATGACGGTCGAGAGCCGCGCGTTATAGCGATAGTTGAGCAGCTGGAAGAGCTTTTCCTGCGCCCAGGGCGTGCTGCTTTGCGTGCCCAGGTCATCCAAGATCAGCAGCGGCGTGGTGCGCACTTGCTCGAACAGGCTGTCATAGCTGACGTCGCTGTGCGGGTTGTAGGTGGCGCGCAGATGGTCGAGCAGATCGGGCACAACCATGAAGATCACCGGGTCGCCGAGGCTGAGGCGATAGTTGGCGATGGAGGCGGCGAGATGGGTCTTGCCGCAGCCATAGACGCCCGTGAGCAGCAGCCAGCCGTCGGGCGACTCGGCGAAGTAGATGCAAGTCTCCAGCGCACGCTGGAGGTTGTGCGACTTATCCTGGGCCAGGTGCGAAGGTTCCCAGATGAACGTGTCGAATGTGAGATGGCCAAGCGTTTCGAGGTTGCTGAGTACGTGTAGCGAAGAGAGGCGACGTTGCATCCGCTCCTGTTGGCGACAGCTGCAAGGCAGCGCCTTGCCAAAATCCGGGTGGCCTACGTCTACGTCGGCCATCACAAAGCCTGTGCCGCCGCAGATCGGGCAGAGGCCGGTGTGCGCCGTCGCGCGGGAAGCAGGCGGGCGCGGCGTATGGACTGCCGGCCGCGCGGCGTGATGGGCGGGCGACTCGCTTTGCGCATCTTCCGCCGCGAAACCGGCTGCGGCTTGGTCGAGAGACGGGGCGGCGGACGAGGCGGCAGCTTCAGCCGGGCGTTCAGCGGGGGATTGAGCTGAGTGGTCAGCTAAGTGGTCAGCCGAGGATGATGTCGGAGAACTCATCGGGCTTGTAGTTTTTGCGCCGGCTGTCTGTAGAATGTCCGCCAGACTCTTCATACTGGTCTCCATCTCTGCCTTCAGTTTCCCAGCGCTGTAGGATGTTTTGGATGTAGCGCAGATGCCGTTTGTTGCGGCTGACCGCGATCTCCACGGCATCGTGGATCCATTCCGGCGCGTAGGTTTTTTCCATGTCACGCAGTTGGTCGGCAATCAGCGGGGTGAGCACGCCGATGTTTTGCTCGTAGAGCTGGAAGGTATTGGAGCGCTTGACGCGCAGGCGCGCCTCGTCGGGGATGACCGATTGCAGCTCCGCCACGCGTCCCTGGCGCACCAGGGCCAGCGCTTGGCGACCCTTGACGGTGTTGAGGAAGTACCAGTCCTCGACCGTCTCCTGTCCGGCGCCTATGCCGGAGTTGGCTTCTGGGCCGGTGACGATCTCCAGGCGCAGAAGCGTGTTGCGCGCGGTGCAGCGCTCGAGCGCATCCTCCAGGATGAGCGGCGGCGGGCGCAGGTCGCCGGCCTTGCTCAGGCCCGCCAGGAGGACGTCGTCGCGGCGCAAGTCGTCGCCGCGGATGAAGCGCAGTTCGCCGCTCTGTTCGTTGAGCAGCCACAGGCAGTGCAGCGCCAATTTGAGTTCGGGCAGGTCGTCGATTTGCGGCAGCAGGTCCGAAAAGAAAAGGTCGGGCACGACAACCGGCTTCATCTTGGCGTCGGGGAAGCCGGTGAATGCCGCCGAAGGTAAGGTGGTGCGGGTGGGCGTCATATTCGTGAACCTCTGAGCGCCGCTGTAGGCGCCGGTCGCGCGGTCGGCGCGGCCGGCGCGGCGGCATGTCTAGTAATCCAGGGCCGTGCGCTGAATCTCCAGGTCACGGAACTGGGTGAGTTCTTTACGGAAGAACAGGCTGACCGTGCCGGTGGAGCCGTGGCGGTGCTTGGCGACGAGTACATCTGCGATGTTCTCGCGGTCGGTGTCTTCCACGTAGTAGTCCTCGCGGTAGATGAATAATACCACATCGGCGTCCTGTTCGATGCTGCCGGATTCGCGTAGGTCGGAGAGCATGGGGCGCTTGTCGGCGCGGCTCTCAACGGCGCGGGATAGCTGGCTGAGGGCGATGACGGGCACGTTCAGCTCGCGGGCGAGGGCCTTGAGCGAGCGGCTGATGTAGCTGATTTCCTGCTGGCGGTTTTCCGAACGTCCATTGGATTGGCCGCTCATGAGCTGCATGTAGTCGATGATGATCAGGTCAAGGCCATTTTCGGCGTAGAGGCGCCGCGCTTTGGTGCGGATCTCGGTGACGGTGGCGGCAGGCGTGTCGTCGATAAAGACGGAGGTGGAGGACAGTTGGTTGGCGGCCTCCATCAGGATGGTCCATTCCTCATCTTGGACGTCGCCCAGGCGCAGGCGGTGGCTGTCGATGCCGGTTTCCATAGAGAGCAGGCGCTGCACGAGCTGCTCGTTGCTCATCTCCAGGCTGAAGATGGCGACATGGGCGTTGTAGTGGCGCGCCGCGTTCTGGGCAATGCTGAGGCCCAGCGAGGTCTTGCCCATGCCGGGCCGCGCGGCAAGGATGATGAGGTCGCTCTGTTGAAAGCCGCCCAGCAGCTTATCGAGCATGGTGAAGCCGGTGGGCACGCCCATCAGGTGGTCGCGATTGCGCGTGAGGAAGCCGATCCGCTCCACGACATCGCTCATGATGGCGCGGATGGGCACGAGGTCGCGGTGGATGCGGCTCTCGCTGACACCGAAGATGATCTGCTCGGCGCGGTCCACCACTTCGTCCACGTCCTGGCTTTCGTCGAAGGCCAGCTCGGCGACGGTGCTGGCAGCGGAGATCAGGCGGCGCAACACCGCGGTGCGTTCGACGATGCGCGCGTAGTGGTCCACATAGACGGCGGTGGCGGAGCCGGCGATCAGGTCGGTGATATAGGCGGGGCCGCCCACTTCGTCCAGGCGATTGTTGCGTTCCAGCTCGTCGACGAGGGTGACGAAGTCGACGGGTTCGCGGCGCTCGTTGAGCGCGGAGATCGCCTCGTAGATTTGTCCGTGGCGCGTGCGGTAGAAGTCCTCGGCGCGCAAGAAGTTGGCGACCTTGATGATGGCATCGGGATCGATCAGCAGCGCGCCCAGCACGGCGCGTTCCGCCTCGTAGTTGGAGGGGATCGTCTTGGCGGGCGTGTCGACGGCAGGACCGGCGCCGTTGTCATAGTCCATCTCCATGTCCATATCCATCGAGATATCCATCCCTCTGCCCATCTTTCTGTCCATTTGCTGCTGTTTACCGGCTGACGCCTGGTAGATGCGTTGCGCCCTTCATCGTGGCTTTGTGCATAAATCTGTGGATAAGTCCGGCAAAAGCTGGGGAGAGAATCCCCCAGTGTAAAAACGGCGAAGCTGCATTGAAGCAGCCCCGCCGTTCGCTATGCTGAACAGAATGTCGGTTAGGGTCTAGTTGCCAAGTAGGTTATCTAGGTCCAGCCCCTCGACGAAATCGGTAAAGACGCCCAGGTCCTCGTCGCGCACGGGGCCGCTCTCCTCGGCAGAGGGCTTGGCGCTCTCTTCCGAGGCGCCCTCCGTCAGGTCGATTTCTTCTTCGGGCAGGAGGCCGCCCTGGTCAAACACTTCTTCGGAGACGAAGATGGGCACGCTCACGCGCACGCTGAGGGCAATGGCGTCGCTGGGACGGCTGTCGATCTCGATGGTGTCGCCGTCGACGTCGAGCACGATCTGGGCGAAGTAGGTGTTCTTCTCCAGCCCGTTGATCACGATGTGCTGCACTTCGGCGCCCAGGGTTTCGATCACCGTCTTGAGCAGGTCATGCGTGAGGGGGCGCGGCGCGTCGACGCCCTGGAGCTGCAATGAGATGGCGTCGGCCTCGAAGGGGCCGATCCAAATAGGCAAGAACCGGCTGCCGTTTTCCTCTTTGAGCACGACGATGCGGTGTTGTGACATTAAACTGACGCGAATGCTGTCAATCGCCACTTCAATCATTCTGTACTCTCTCCTGCTGAACTCCCGCCGTCCGTCCGGCTGAAGCTTCCCTGTGGTTCAGGCTGGGCCAAGGAAGCAGCGTAAGGCAATCAAGCGAGCAATTGACGCCGGGCGGAGGAGGCGCTCCTAGCCGCTAACGTTGACGATTATAGCATAGGTGAATGGGCGTGCCAAGTAAAATTACGCGATCAAGTGGCGGGGAAAAAGCTCACCGCAAAGACGCAAAGGGCGCGAAGAACGGCGAATAGAACGCGGATAACGCAGATTGGGCGGATTGGCACGGATTTTGCATGGAGCAATCCGGCTTTATCGGCGCAAATCCGTAAAATCAGTGTCATCCGCGTTCTATTTTGGGCGGATGGCGGCGACGGGAATGGCTGCGCGGATTTTGCAAATTGCGGCGGATTGGGTATACTGCTTGTCAGCATCGGGGCGTAGCGCAGCTCGGTAGCGCGCATCGTTCGGGTCGATGAGGTCGGAGGTTCGAATCCTCTCGCCCCGACTGCGTATCAGGCGGCAACTGTGAGAACGGTTGCCGCCTGGTTTTTGTCCTCTGGCGCTTGTACTTCGCCCTCCCTTTCCTGCATTCGGCGTATGAAAGTCAAGACGCTTGTCGCATTCGGCGCTTCTGCTGCCGCGCTATGCTGGCAACAGAAGCACGGTTACAGCCGGAAACTTTCTCACTAGCGACAAGGAGCAAACCCTCATGCGCGATGCCATTCTCGGCCTACTCCTGGCGTTGGCTATCTTGATCGCCGCGGCCTCCCCGGTGTACGCCGGCGGCGACCAGGTACGCGGGGACGGCGGGCAGGGCACGGTCCATCAGGTGCAGGTGCAGGACCCGCCGCCATTTCAGCCCTGATGTAGTCAGTTTGAGAGGATGGCTGTTTAGGGCAGCCGTAGTAGGCCTATGAATGACAGGACGGGGTCCGCGGGCGCAAAGGCGGGCAGGATCACGCCCGCCAGCCCGTAGACGCCTAGCAGCGCCAGTGCCACGACGAGCGCCGCGCCCAGCGCCCAGGCGAGCCTCACGCTCCGCGGCGCCCAGGCTGCCAGGCCCAGCGCCAGCAGCGCGACCAACGGCCCGACCGCCGGATAGAGCAGACGGCCCTGGTCTGTGCCCAGCGCCAGCAGCGAATAGCGCCAAATGCCCAGCGCGGTCAACGCCACCGAGAGCACGAGCAAGCCGATGGCGGGCCGCGCTGCGGCCTGGCCGCGCGTCCACCACGCCTTGACGACGCCCGCCGCTGCCAACAGACTCAACGCTGCCAGCCCCGTATAGATCCAGCCCGGCAGGGGGATGTGACCCGCGCCGCCGAACTTGCCCCAGAACGAGCGGAACCAGCCTGCCAACAGCCAACGCGTGTCGGCCCAGCTCCACGCCGCGGTGCGCACGTCGACGGTCTGGCGCGCCAGCTCCAGGCCGAGCGGATCGCCATAGAGCCGCCAGTTGCGCAGCAGCCACGGCGACCCCAGGGCCAGCGCCACCGCAGCCAAGCCCAGGCAGAGGGGCAGCCAGCGCCGCCAGCTTGCCGTCGCGGCGCGCAACCAGGCGTTGGGCGTCGCCCCGCGGCTAGTTTCCGCGCTGTTGTTGCTGCCGTCCCATTGCTCCGCCGCTGCGCCGAGGAGCGCGGCCGCAATGACGACTGGCCACAACGCCACCGTGCTGACCTTGACGAGCAGCCCCACGCCCATGGCGAGCGGCGTCCACCAGCCGTGGGGCCAACGGGCGCGCCCCTGGAGAATGGCAAGCGCACCCCACCCGGTCAGCGCGCCGAGTAGGGCCGCGCCGTTGTCGTTGTTGACCGAGCCGCCGATAAAGGCGAACTCCGGGATGAAGGCAAGGATGCCCGCCGCCAGCAGCGCGATGCCGGGGTGCGCGGGCAGCGCCGCGCGTGTGAGAAAGTACGTGGCGGCGACCGTGGCCGTACTCAACGCCACGGACCACAGCCGCGCCAGGTGAAAGGCCAGCACGTTGCCGCGCCAGGGCCAATCCTCCTGCGCGGGATGGAGAAAGAAATTGGGCGATTTGTCGGGGGCCGGAATTACGCTCACGTTGGGGTTGGGCTGCAAGAACAGTTCAAGACGCGGCGCCCCTAGGGAGGCAATAGCGGCTGCGCTGATGTGATAGAGCGGAGGATGCTTGCTCTGCGTCATCGCCGGGCCGACCGGCAGACTGCGCTCGTTCGCCAGGTAGGCGAGGTAGGCCCAGTGATCGGCCTCGTCGGGCGCCTCGCCCAGCGGGTTCCAGATGCTGTAGGCGCCGGCGAGCAGGGCGTGGGCGACGATCAGCAGGAGGATGAACCCATGCGTTGGCCGACCGCCCATGCTAAGTCTCCGTACCAAGCCGCGGCGCTACCCCGCGACGCTAAGCCTGGGAAGCTTGCGCCTGCTCTGCATCCGACTGCGACGCGCCTGCGACAGCGGCATTGGCGTTAGCGCCAGCATCGTCGTCCTTGAGCGAGCGCAGGTGCGGGAAGAGGATGACCTCGCGGATCGTGTCCTTGTCGGCGAAGAGCATGGTCAGGCGGTCGATGCCCATGCCAAAGCCGCCGGTGGGCGGCATGCCATAGCTCAGCGCCTCGATGTAGTCCTCGTCGATGGGGTGGGCGTCTTCGTCGCCGTGGCTGGCGCGATAGTTCTCGTCCACAAAACGCTGTAGCTGGTCGATGGGGTCGTTGATCTCGCTGAAAGCGTTGCACAGTTCCATGCCGGCGATAAAGCCCTCGAAGCGTTCCACCTGCAGCGGGTCATCCGGCGAGCCTTTTGCCAGCGGGCTGACGTCGCGCGGGTAGTCGATGAGGAAGGTGGGCTGGATCAGATTCGGCTCGACATGGCGCGAGAGCAGGCTGTCCACCAGCTTGCCCCAACTGCTGTTGGGGTCGGGGGCATGGCCGATGCCTTTCATGGCCTCCGCCAGGGCTTCTGCTGCGGGATAGGCTTCGTAGTCGATGCCCGTGGCTTGCAGGATGGCCTGGCGCAAGGGGAGGCGCTGCCAGGGCGGCGTCAGGTCAATCTGATGGCCCTGATAGGTGATGATCGTGCCGCCGGTTACGGCCTGGGCTACGGAGGCGATCATCTCCTCCGTGCGGCGCATGACGCCGGCGTAGTCGGTGTAGGCCTCGTAGAACTCCAGCTGCGTGAACTCCGGATTGTGCTTGAAGCTGACACCCTCGTTGCGGAAGTCGCGGCCAATCTCGTAGACGCGATCATAGCCGCCCACGATCAGCCGCTTCAGGTACAGCTCGAAGCTGATGCGCAGGTAGAGGTCCTGGTGCAGCTGGTTGTGATGCGTGATAAACGGGCGCGCCGCGGCTCCGCCGTAGATTGGCTGCAGGATGGGTGTTTCGACTTCGAGAAAGCCTTCGTCGTCAAAGTAACGGCGCAGGGCGCGCAAAATGTCGGCGCGCAGGACGAAGACCTCGCGCACGTCGGGGTTGGCGATCAAGTCGACATAACGACGTCGGTAGCGCGTCTCGCGGTCGCGCACGCCGTGCCATTTGTCGGGCATGGGCTTGAGCGCCTTGCTCAGGAATTCGACTTCCGCCGCCTCGATGCTCTGCTCGCCGGTCTTGGTGATGGCGAGCGTGCCGCGCACGCCGACGAAATCGCCCAGGTCGATCAGCTTCTTCCAGACTTCGTTGTACCAACCTTCGGGCAGGTTGTCGCGGCGCAGGATAATCTGGATTTGGCCGCTGCCGTCTTCCAGGTCGGCGAAGCTCATCTTGCCCATCACGCGGATGCGTTTGAGCCGCCCAGCCACCGCCACCTCTGCGGCCTCTGCGTCCGGTGTGGCGCCGACCGTGTCGCCGGCGTCGCCCGCATCAAAGAGGGCGCGCGCCTCGGCTACGGTATGCGTCCGCCGCACGCGTGCCGGGAAGGGTTCGATGCCCGCGGCCTTGAGCTGCTGCAGGTTGTTGAGCCTGGCTTGCTCCTGATCGGACAGGCGGCTCGGATCAAACAGGTGTTGGGGAGATTCGCCCACGAGAAATTGTCCTTATCTCCTGCGAAGTCTGTTGTGAGAGCCTCTATGAGCGCCTCTGTGAGAGCCGTGGCGCGCGTCGCGGCAAGCGCCGGAACGCGCCTGGCTCTACTCGATCTTGAGGATATCGAAGAGCATTTCGCCGCCGGGAGAGGTCACCGCCACACGGTCGCCCATGTGCTTGCCGAGCAGAGCCTGACCCATCGGGCTGTTGTTGCTGATGCGGCCCGTCTTGGGGTCCGCCTCGGCGGAGCCGACGATGGTGTAGGTCTCTTCGCCGGGGAAGCCGTCTTCGCGCACGGTGACGGTGCGCCCGATCTGCACTTCGTTGGCGGGGCGGTCGCTCTCTTGGATCACCACGGCGTTCTTGATAGTGTTTTCCAGCTCGCGGATGCGACCCTCGAGAAAGCCCTGGACTGTCTTGGCTTCATCGTAGCCGGCATTCTCGCTGATGTCGCCTTCGGCCTTGGCCTCGGCGATCATCATTGCCACCTCGTGCCGGCGCGTGCCGATGAGGTAGGCAAGCTCTTCCTGGATCTTGGTTAAACCTTCTGCCGTCAGGTAAATCGGTTGGTTGTTGATCATCCCTTCAATTCTCTCTTACTCATCAAACCAGACGCTTGAGGCGACGATCCACAGCGGATCTCCGCTTTTCGTCGCGCCTGGGGACTGCGCCGGACCACACAGCGGCGGTTCATTCCGGCCAACTGAACCCCTGGAACTATGACTCTGCAAGCCCGCAGCACAAACCCGAAAAGCGTTGGACTTCGGCTTGTCGGAGGCTTGCCGGACGAAACTACTGGACCAAAGACGGAAAACAGCGCCTATTCGTTTCGGCGCAGCTCGGCGGCTGGACTTCCGCCCGGCTACGTTCACCCTACGCGCCCGCTGACCGACATTGGGCTGCCCGGCATTGGCTGCCACAAAAACACCGCCAGGCGGCGGCGGACACACTGTATTCCCCACATTTTGGCCCACGAATTTCGGCCTACAAAGCAATAGCCGACCAGCGCCTGTCGTACCCTTGCGGCGTACACGGCTGCGGTCGGTCCGTTTTATTGCTCCCCCAGAGTATAGCCTAAAGCGCAGGAAGCGCCAAATCCGGTTTGGGCATTCTCTACAGCGGGCATTATCATGGCGTTGCGGATGGCTTATGCCGCAATCAGCCTAGAGCGTCCAGCTCGCAAACGGAGTTCCGATGCCCCCACAAACTCAACTGCCGCCGAGTTCTTCCTTGGAAGACGATAGCGTCGATGCGACCGCGGCCTTGACGACCGCGCTCGACCGCATTGCGCGCTTCTATGATGCCGATTACCGCGACTATGACGAAGACATCGGCCTGATCTTGGACATGGCGGAAGAGTGCGGCGACCCGATCCTGGAGCTGGGCTGCGGTACTGGGCGGGTGATGGCGCCGCTGGCTAAGGCCGGACATATGGTCGTGGGCGTCGACCTCAGCCCTGGGCTGCTGGCGGCGGCGCGCGCCAAGCTGGAGGGCGTCCGCCACCGCGGCAAAGCCACGCTCGTCGAGGCCGACCTGCGCACGTTCGACCTGGCGCAGAAGTCCTTCCGCCTGGCAGTCTGCATGAGCAACACCTTTATGCACTTGACCACGGCGGAAGATCAGCTGACCGTGCTGCGCAATGTCCACCGGCATTTGGCGCCACAGGGGCTGCTCTTGATCGATCTTTTCAACCCGGACGTGGCGCGCCTGCTGGCGGTCAACGGCGTGATGGAGTTGGCGGACGAGTGGCTGGACGCGCAGAGCGGGGCGCAGGTGTTCAAGTGGAGCGTACGCACGGTCGATTTCGGCGAGCAGTTGCAGGACACGCTGTTCATCTATGAGGAGATCGCGCCGGACGGCACGGTGCGACGCACGCCTTGCTCGTTTCGCCTACGCTTTCTATGGCACAGCGAGGCGGAATTGATGTTGCAGCACAGCGGCTTCGAGGTGGGCGGCGTGTGGGGCGACTTCGACGGCAGCCCTTACCAGACGGACAGCGACCATCTGATCCTAGTGGCGCGCAAGCCGTAAGGCAAACCGCAAGAAGCAAACCGCAAAGGGCGCGGAGGACGCAGAGAAAGGCAGGACGATGTTAGAATCGGCACAGATATCTCTAGAAACCGAACGCTCGCTGCGCCGGCTGCTGCCCAATTTGGAGGCGCGCTTTGCCGGGGCGATGGCCCCCGCCGAGTGGGAGGCATTTGTCACGCGCCTGCGGCGCCATTTCCCCGACCTCTTCCCGCTGTTGGTGAGCCTGTATGGCGAACGCTACGACTTCTTCTACCATCTGGAGCAAACGCTGGGCCTCGCCGCGCAGAGCTGGATCGACCGCCCGGCAGACTTGAAGGCGCTGGACGCAGCGCGCGACGCTGATCCTCTTTGGTTCCAGTCCGAGAAGATGCTGGGCGGCGTGGTTTACGTGGATCTATTCGCCGGCGACCTCAATGCGCTGCACGAGAAGATCCCCTATTTCCGTGAGCTAGGGCTGACCTATTTGCATCTGATGCCGCTCTTCGCGGCGCCGCAGGGCGACAATGACGGCGGCTATGCGGTCAGCGATTACCGCCAGGTGCAGCCGGCGCTGGGCAGTATGGCGGATTTGCAGCGGCTGGCGCGTGCGCTGCGCGCCGAGGGCGTCAGCCTGGTGCTCGACTTTGTCTTCAACCACACGTCGGATGAACACCGTTGGGCGCAGGCGGCGCAGGCGGGCGACGCCGACTACGCCGACTATTATTTCCTCTACCCCGATCGCCAGACGCCGGATGCCTATGACCGCACCTTGCGTGAGATCTTCCCGGACAAACACCGCGGCAGCTTCACCTATCGCGCCGAGATCGACCGCTGGGTGTGGACCACGTTTAACACCTTCCAGTGGGACCTGAATTACGCCCACCCTGCCGTCTTTCGCGATATGGCGGGCGAGATGCTCTTCCTCGCCAACGCGGGCGCGCAGGTGCTGCGCCTCGACGCCCTGGCCTTTACGTGGAAGAAGCTGGGCACGGACAGCGAGAACTTGCCGCAGGCGCATCAGTTGGTGCGCGCCTTCAACGCCTTGTTGCGTATTGCCGCTCCGTCGATGCTCTTTAAGTCCGAGGCGATTGTCCACCCGGACGAAGTGGCCAAATACATCGACTGGAAAGAATGCCAGCTGTCGTATAACCCGCTGCTGATGGCGCTGCTCTGGAACAGCCTCGCCACGCGCGAGGTGCGCCTGCTGCGCACTTCGCTGGGCCATCGCTTCCACATTCCGGATGATTGCGCCTGGGTGAACTATGTGCGCTGCCACGACGACATCGGCTGGACCTTCGACGACGGCGACGCCGCGGCGCTGGGCATCAACGGCTACGACCATCGCCGCTTCCTCAACGCCTTCTACACCGGGCGCTTTGCGGGGAGTTTTGCCCGCGGGCTGCCTTTCCAAGAGAACCCGCGCACGGGCGACGCGCGCATCTCCGGCAGCCTGGCTTCGCTGGCGGGGCTGGAGCAAGCCTTACAGGGCGGGCGCGAGGAGGAGATCGAGTTGGCGATCCGCCGCATCGCCCTGCTGCACGCTATCATCTTCAGCATCGGCGGCATCCCGCT
>JBBSBO010000017.1:0-12056 GCA_038251215.1 Caldilineales bacterium | reverse complement strand
CCACCGGCCCGCCGAAGCGGATATGATAAGGTACGCCCGCGGCGACCGCCAGCAGCGCCTTGGCGATGTCCGACGTCATGCCCTGGTCGCGGCCCACGCCATAGACGATGTAGGGGCGCAGGCCCACGCTGGGCAACTGCCAGTCCTGCCAATAGAGCCGCGCCGTACCTTCGTTGGCCTGCTTGTACACGCCATAGAGCGTCTGCGGGTGCAGCGCCACGTCGTCCTTGACCGGACGCTGTGGGTAGCACTCTTCCGGGCCGAGCACCGCCAGCGAACTGGCGTAGGCCAGCCCTTGCACCTGCCCCCAGTGGGCGCGCGCCGCCTCGAAGATGTTGACCGTGCCGACCACGTTCACGCGTGCGCCCAGCGAGGGATTCGCCTTGCAGAAAGGCACTTGCAGCCCCGCCAAATGTACGATGTGCGTCACCGCATGGCGGGCGACAAGCTCCTTCACGCTCTCCAGGTCGGTGACGTCCATCGTCTCGAAGCGGATGCGCGCCAACTGCTCGTCGTCCAGCAACAGGCGCGGGCGCACGGGGTCCGTCGCCACGTCGGTCGCCGTCACGCGCACGCCCTCCGCCGCCAAGTTGCGCAGCACCCACGAGCCGATACAGCCCAGCGAGCCGGTCAGCAACCAGCTTTCCTCGCCCATGGTCAGCTCTCTTCCACACACGGGTTGGTCAACTGCCCCAGCCCTTCGACCTCGACCGTCACCACGTCACCGTCCTTGAGGAAGACGGGCGGCTTGCGGAAGGCGCCGACGCCGTGCGGCGTGCCGGTGGTGATCACGTCGCCGGGGAACAGCGTAAAGCCGCGCGACAGGTAGGCGATCAGATAGGGGATCTTGAAGATCAGCTCCTTTGTGTTCGAGTCTTGCCGCGCCTCGCCATTGACCAGGCAACGTACGCTGAGGTTATGCGGGTCGGCAATCTCGTCGCGCGTCACCAGGTATGGCCCCAGCGGGCAGAAGGTGTCCAGCGACTTGCCCATGATCCACTGGTCGCCGCGTTCGATCTGCAAGTCACGCGCGCTGACGTCGTGACAGTTCATGTAGCCGGCGATGTACTCAAAGGCATCGGCCTCCGCTACATTGCGCGCGGTCTTGCCGATCACCAACGCCAGCTCCGCCTCGAAGTCGACCTTGCTCGTCACTGCCGGGTTCCAGAGAATAGGGTCGCCCGGCCCGATGATGGCGCTGGGGAACTTAGCGAACATCGTGGCGATCGTGGGCACTTTCCCGCCGGACTCGCGCACATGGTCCATGTAGTTGAGGCCGATGGCGACCACCTTAGACGGGTTGCGGATCGGTGCCAGCAATTGCACGTCGCCCAGGGGCACGCCCTCGCCGATAGCCGCGGCTTCCGTGGCGATGACGCGCACCGCCTCCAGCGCAGGCTCGCCCAGCTCGAGGAAGGCGCGCATGTCGTTAGGCAACTTGCCCAGGCTCGCCTCGCTCAGGTTGACCACGCGCTCGCCTGCGACAACGCCCAACTGGGGACCGGCGCCCGCCGGCTTGTATGTGACCAGTTTCATGCTATCTCCTCGCGTCTAGTTGTGGGTCCGCTTAGCGGAAAGGGAAAGAGGGAAGTTGGCCTGGAAAAAGCAACAAAGTGACAAACCGACAAAGTGACGACCTGCGCTGCGGTCGGCGTATCCTGGGCCAATTCAAAGGGGTTACATTTGCGTTCCTGGGCAAGTAGTGTAGCACGCCGTCACCCAATTCGCCAACCGTTTCAAATAACCGAACGTTTGACAAACCAGCCCGATTCCCATACGATCGGGGCGGTATAGCAACCGGATGGAAGGGAAAAAGCAGGCTATTATGGCGCTACTGAAAATTGTGACGGTGAACGACGCGGCGAGCGATGTGCTGCACCAGCCCGCGCAGCGCGTGCGCGACTTTGGCCCCGCCCTGCACGAACTGCTGGACAACATGCTCGAGACGATGCACGCCGCGCCCGGCGTGGGCTTGGCTGCGCCACAGGTGGGCGTCAGCCGCCGCGTCACGGTGATCGAATACCCCGAAGACGACGAAGACCCCGAAAGCCCGACGCGCGTCTACGAGCTGGTGAACCCGGAGATCATCAAGCGCAAAGGCGAGGAGATCGCGCAGGAGGGCTGCCTCAGCATCCCCGGCATCGCCGCGGACGTGGAGCGCGCCACCTACATACTCGTGCGCGCCCAGGACCGCAACGGCAGCGAGATCCGCATCAAGGCCTACGACTGGCTCGCCCGCATCTTCCAGCACGAGATCGACCACCTGCTAGGGGTGCTGATGACGGACAAGGCCGAGCAGATCTATCGCCTGCGCGAAAACGAGGAAGGACTGTTCGAGGCCATCCCCCTGGAGGCGGAACTGCCCGCGGATTGAACGCGCGGCAGCAGGGGCGCCAGGCAGATGAAAAAAAAGACGGGAGCCGTGCCCAAAGCGCGGCTCCCATCTATTTTCTGGCGTTAAGGATTGGTCAGTTCTGGATCACCACCGACACATCGCACGGCGTCAGGTAGTTGCCCGTCTGGTCGACCACGGTCAGGCGCAGCGTGTATTCGCCGTTGGGCAGCGAGGTCGTGTCCAGCGCGCCCAACTGCCCGCCGGAAACGGGGTTGCTCTGCCCGCCGAAGTAGACAAAGCCGCCGCCCGCGTTGGCCCCCGGCGCAAATTCCAGCTTGAAATAATCGAAGGCATCGATCTCCGCCGTGCCGCTGAGGCCGACCACGCCCGACAGCACCTGGTTCACGCCCGGCGAAAGCAAGGCCGAACGCACCTCGGCACACGAGGGCGCAAAGACCTGCGGCGCAGGCGGCACAGGTGTCTCCGTGGGCAATTCCGGCTCCGGCGTCGGCGGCTCGGGTGTAGGAGGCTCTGGCGTGGGCGGCACAGGTGTCGGCGGTTCCGGCGTGGGCGGCTCCGGCGTAAAGGTGGCAGTCGGTTCCAGCGCAGGCGCTTCCGGCGTATTGGTCGGCGGCAGCGGGGCGACGGTGGGCGTATCGGTCGGGATCAGCGCCAAGACCGCGCCGCCGCTTTCGCCGCCGGTTTGCCCTGCCGCAGACGGATCGCCTGAACCACCGCCGGCAGGCGGCTGTGCGACTCCGCCCTCCGCAGGCGTGAGCGCGGCCGCGGCCTGTACGCCCGTGTTATCGGCGTTGACAATGCCGATCAGGCCGGGCGTAGCCGTGGGCGCGTCGCCCGTCATGGCGTCGTTGACCTGCGTGCGCACGCTCGCCATCATGTCGCCGATCGGTTGGCGCAGCCGCAGCAGTCCCCAACCCACCAGCGCCACTAGCGCGGCAATCGCCAGGATCGACAGGATCGGCGTCAGCTTGATCTCGCCCCGCTCGATGCCGTCGACCTCATCCTTCAACTCGACTTCCTTAGGGCGATAGTCGACCGCACGTTCGGGCGGCAGGGGCGCGCCGGCGCTGGTCGTCGCCAGGGCTGCGGTCAAACCTGCATCCGTCACCGCGCGGCGGCGGTCGTTGATCTCGTGCGATTCCAAGCCCAGGTACTCGGCATAGTTGCGCAGGAAACCGCGCCCCACCACCTCGCCGGGCAGCAGATGCCATTCATCCGCCTCGATGGCGGAGAGATATTTCTGGCGGATGCGCGTGGCAATTTCGACTTCGGCCAGCGAGACGCCCATGGCCTCGCGCCGTTCGCGCAGGGCCGCGCCCAGGCTCTGCGCTGCCAGCGCCCGCTCGCGCGACGCCGCAGTGCGTTCGGGCGCGCGCTCAGAGGTGCGCTCCGAATGTTCAACTCGAGATATTCTGCGTGCGTTACTGTCAACCATGGAGGTTCTGGACACAATGCCGGCTAAGCGGCCATCTATGAAGCGACTCGCCGGAGCGACGCAGACGATCTGCCCGGCAGCGAAATCTACGATGCAAAATGCGTGCTACAAAATTCATGCTACAAACTCCACGGGTCAGTCTAGCGTGCGCATGGGTCTTTGTCAATTTCCTTGCGATCTCCTATGCGCTGTTTTCAAAGCCGCATTTGCCTGCACTCGCCGCCACACAGTCGCCGGTTTGACAGCCCTGTCGCCGCGGCTACAATGAAGAGTGTGGGCCAAGCAGTTCAAGCAGCCTAACCGGTCGTGCGCCCGTCTTCATTTTGTTCGCGCCTATCGAGTCTTTTCCGGCGAGTTCGGCACCAACGATGCGCCATACGTTCGTCCGCAGAGTTCAACGAATCCTAAGCCTGATTAGTTTCGCGGCCTTGCTGGGCATCTTCGCCATCGTGGCGAACATCTTCGGCTATACGCCGAGCTGGCCCTCCGCGCTGACTTCTGCGGGCGCACGCCAGCGCACGCAGCCGAACGTGGCGCTGATCAGCGGGCACGCCGGCTCCGACTCCGGCGCGGTGTGTACCGCCGCCGACGGCACGGTGACCTTGACGGAAGCCGAGACCGTCGCGCACGTCGCCGAACTGACCGCCAAACGGCTGCGTCGCGCCGGCGTGGAGGTGGTCATCCTCGAAGAATTCGACCCGCTGCTGGAAGACCTCCACGCCGATATTTTGCTCAGCCTGCACGCCGACAGCTGTATCGCCGCCAGCGGCTACAAGGCCGCCTACTATGACTTCAGCCTCATCCCCGTCACCAGCGCGCGCATCCTGGGCTGCATCGACGAGCGCTACGCGGCCGTCACCGGCCTGCCCCAGGACCCGAATCGCGTCACCATCGACATGACCGCCTATCATGCCTTTCGCCGCATCGCCCAAGACACGCCCGCCGCCATCCTGGAGATGGGCTTTCTGGGCGGCGACCAAGCTCTGTTGACCGAGCGCGCCGAGACCGTGGCGCAAGGCGTCGCCGAAAGCTTGCTTTGTTTCCTCGAAGTGCAGAAGCAGGAACAAGAGCTGCAACAAGAGCAGGAAAAGAAGCAAGCGCAGAATCCGGCGCAAACCGCCGCCGCTTCACCCTGAGCGCCGGCCCACCTTCAGAAAGACAGCCAACATGAGCCAGTCTCCCATCCACCAGCTTTTCGACCGCACCAACCCCGCCCACGTACAGGCCGCGACCGCCGTATGGAACAGCGCGGTCAACACCTGCCTGACCATTTCGCCGGAATTCTTGGCTTTCAACGCCACGCCCCTCACGGGTCTGCGCCAGGCGGGCCGCCTAGTTGAGCTGAACGGGGAGCCGGTGGGCTTCGCTCTCGCCGGCACGGTTTCCGGCTAACCGCTGGTCTCGCCGGAAAGCCACGGCTGGCTGGACGCCATCGCCGTGTCGCCCGTGGCGCAGGGGCAAGGCATTGGCGCCGCCCTGGTCAAGTGGGCCGGCGATTGGCTGGCGGCGCAGGGCTGTACCAGCCTGTCGCTGGGCAGCAGCCTCCTCCCATTCACGCCGGGGCTGCCTGTCGAACTGCGCAGCGACGAATTCTTCGCCAAGCAAGGCTTTGCCCCTCGCGGCGAAGACCGCGCGCACGCCACGGTGTGGGATGTCTCCGCCAACCTGGCGAGCTACGCGCCGCCGCCCAGCGTGCGCGAGATCGACGGCGCGGTGCGCCCCGCGCGCCCGGGCGACGAAGACGCGCTCTTCACCTTCTTGCAACGTGAATTTCCGGGCCGCTGGCGCTACGAGATGCAGGAGTATCTGCGCCACGACGGACGTCTCTCCGACGTGATGCTGCTGTGGACTGAACGCGGGGTGGACGGCTTCTGCCAGCTTACCTTCGAGGATTCGCCGCGGCCGCTGGAGCGCTACTATCCCTACAGCCTGCCGCGCCCGTGGGGCCAGCTGGGGCCAATCGGCGTGAGCGAAGACAAGCGCGGCCGCGGCTATGGCGCGGCGGTGCTCGACGCCGGGCTGCGACGCCTGCGCGACAACGGCGTCAACGGCTGCGTGATCGACTGGACCACCCTTGTCGACTTCTACGGCAAGTTCGGCTTTGCGCCCTATCGCCAATACGTGCAGCTGGTCAAGTCGCTGGGCTAGACGCCCGCGGCGCCGGTCGCCATAACGGTACGCCGATCAAAGAAGGGCGCCGCGATGCAAGATCACGGCGCCCCTCTGCTTTATCTTCGAGGAAGCAGGCAGCTTCCTCGAAGACGGTCAATGCCTACGACATATCCACGTCGATCTCGTCGTTGTCGTCCGACTGGAAGGCGTCGAAGTCGAGTTCGGTATCGTCCTCGTCCTCATCGTCGTCATTGTTGCCGTCCTGGGTGCGGCTTACCGGCTCCATGCCCAGTTCCGCCACGCCGGACAGATCGCCCAGCTCCAACTCCGCCAGGTCCAGGTCGTCCAGTTCCAGCTCGTCGTCTTCGTCCACCAGATCATCGGTTATATCCGTGAAGTCCGTCAGATCGAAGAACTCCTCGTCCAGGGCCATCTCGTCGGCGGCCTGCTCGGCCAGCGCCTGCTGGCGTCGCGCATGGAAGCCTGTGCCCACCGGGATCAGCTTGCCGATGATCACGTTCTCCTTCAGCCCGCGCAGCTCATCCCTCTGCCCGCGGATGGCCGCCTCGGTAAGCACGCGCGTCGTTTCCTGGAAGCTGGCTGCGGCCAAGAAGCTCTCGGTGTTGAGCGCCGCCTTGGTCAAGCCGAGCACAACCGGCTCGCCGCGGGCCGGACGCCCGCCCTTCTTGGCGATCTCGGCGTTGATGTCCTGGAACTCGAAGCGGTCCACCAACTCGCCGGGCAGCAGTTCCGTGTCGCCCGTAGCGCGCACCAGAATGCGACGCAAGAGTTGGCGCAGCACGACCTCGATGTGCTTGTCGTGGATGCCCACGCCCTGGCTGCGGTACACCTTCTGCACCTCGTCCAGCAGATAGAGCTGGCAGGCCTCGCGACCCTGGATGCGCAAGATCTCTTTCGGGTTCTTAGCGCCCTCGGTCAACTGGTCGCCGGCGCGCACGGCTGCGCCCTTTTCCACGCGCAGGCGGGCGTTCGCCGGGATCGGCGCTTCCCACACCAGGGTCTCTTCGCGGCGCACAGTCGCCTGTGTCGCGCCGTTGACTGTTTCCAGATAGATCTCGCCGTCCATGCCGGCAACGATGCCTGTCGCCTCAATGTGCAGCGCGTCGGCCTCGCCGCCCGCGCCATCGGCGCCGTTCGCGCTCGCGCCGTTGTGGCTTTGCTCAGGCGGCAGGGCGATGACGGTATCCTCCTGCACGCGATCGCCGTCTGCCACCAGCAGGCTATAGCCGGCGGGCACGGTGAACGTGCGCGTCTTGAGGTCGGTCCGGCTCAACTTGAGCATGCGGACCTCGCCCTCCCAGTAGATGTCTACGGTTCCGTCGATCTCGGCGATGACGGCTTCGCCCTTGGGGTTGCGCGCCTCGAACAACTCCTCGACGCGGGGCAAGCCCTGGGTGATGTCGTCGCTGCCCGCCACGCCGCCGGTATGGAAGGTGCGCAGCGTGAGCTGGGTACCCGGCTCGCCGATGGACTGGGCCGCGATGATGCCGACGGCCTCGCCCAGCTTGATCAGCCCGCCGCGCGCCAGGTCTTCGCCATAGCACTTCTCGCAGATGCCGAAGCGCGTCTCGCAGGTAAGCGGGCTGCGCACGAAGGCGCGCTTGATGCCGTGCCGCGCCAGCGTCGCCTGCGCCGTCTCGTTGAGCAGCGATCCTGTGGACAGCAGCACTTCGCTCGTCTCCGGGTCGGAGATGTCGCCAGCCAAATAGCGGCCCGCCACGCGCTCCAAGAAGCGTCCCCCGGCTCCGGTCGATTCGCTTTCGTCCACCCAGATGCCGGCGGTGGTGTGGCAGTTGTCCTCGGTGATGATCACGTCCTGCGCCACGTCGACCAGGCGGCGCGTCAGATAGCCGGCATCCGCCGTGCGCAGCGCGGTGTCGGCCAAGCCCTTGCGCCCGCCGTGCGTGCTCAGGAAGTATTCCAGCGCAGTCAGCCCCTCGCGGAAATTCGAGCGAATGGCGTACGGAATGATGCGCCCGTTCGGATCGGCCATCAGGCCGCGCATCCCTGCCAGCTGGCGGATCGGGTTGATGCCGCCCTTGGTCGCGCCCGACTGCGCCATGGCGCCCAGGCCGTCCACCGGGTTGAGCAAGGCCTTGACGGCGTCGGTCACGTCGTCGGTGGCGCGTGTCCACAGCTCGACAATGCGGTTATACTGCTCTTCGCCCGTGATCAGGCCGCGGCGATATTGCTGCTCGGAGAGTTCGACCTCGTGCGTCGTCCGCTCCAGGATCTCCGCCTTCTCGTGCGGCACCTGGATATCGCTCACGGCAATCGTGATGCCCGAGCGCGTGGCGTAGAGGAAGCCAAGGTCCTTGATATTGTCCACCACCTCGGCCGTAACCTCGCGGCCCAGGTGCTTGTAGCAGCGGCCCACGACGCCGTCCACGCCCTTGCGGTCGAGGACTTCGTTGATGTACCAGACTTCGTCCGGCAGCGCGCGGTTGAAGATGATGCGCCCCACCGTGGTGGTGATCAGCCGGTCCGTGGGCCACGAGGCGCCCAGCAGGCCCATCACGCGCAGCACTTCGCGCGTCTCGTCCATCGCCACCGCGCCGAAGCCGGTCACTTCCTTGATCATCTGGCTCTCGCCGTGCGAGTACAGGTCCATCAGGTCGCCGACCGAGCGCAAGCCATGCTCCGTCAGCGCTTCCAAGACACGCTCGCTCAGCCCCGCCTCTTCGCTGATCGCCGCCATGCGCTCCGAGCCGATCGCCAACTCGCTCAGCGGCACGGAGTCGTATTTGCTGGTGAACCACACGCGGATAGTCTCGCGCAGGCGCACGATGCCCATGTCATGGGCGTATTCGGCCTCTTCCATCGTAGCGAAGGTGGGCAGGTTCAGCTCGCCCGCCGCGGCATTGCCATTCTCTTGCGCGCTGCCGTTAGCATGGCCGTTGGTCCCGCGATCCTTGCGCAGCCGGTTGTCCACCACCGTGAGGTAATAGACGCCCATCACCATGTCCTTTGACGGGCCGACGATGGGGTCGCCGCTGCTCGGCTTGAGCAGATTGCGGCTGGATAGCATCAGGTCGCGCGCTTCCGCCACGGCCTGCTCGCTGAGCGGCACGTGGACGGCCATTTGGTCGCCGTCGAAGTCGGCGTTGAACGCGCTGCAGGTCAGCGGGTGCAACTGGATGGCGCTGCCCTCGACCAGCACGACCTCGAAGGCCTGGATGCCCAGGCGGTGCAAGGTCGGCGCGCGATTGAGCAACACCGGGCGCTCCTTGCAGATATCCTCTAACACATCCCACACTTCGGGGCTGGAGCGGTCGACCATGCGCTTGGCGCTCTTGATGTTGTGCGCGTAGTTGTATTCCACCAACTGGCGCATCACAAACGGCTTAAACAATTCCAGCGCCATCTTCTTGGGCAGGCCGCACTGGTGCAGCTTGAGCGTCGGCCCAATCACGATCACGGAGCGGCCGGAATAGTCGACGCGCTTGCCCAACAGGTTGCGGCGGAAACGGCCCTGCTTGCCCTTGAGCATATCGCTCAGGCTCTTCAGTTTGCGCTTGCCGCTGCGGCTAACCGCACGCCCGCGCCGCCCGTTGTCGATCAAGCTGTCCACGGCCTCTTGCAACATGCGCTTTTCGTTGCGCACAATCACATCCGGCGCGCCCAGTTCCATCAGGCGATGCAGGCGGTTGTTGCGGTTGATCACGCGGCGATAGAGGTCATTCAAGTCGGACGTGGCAAAGCGACCGCCGTCCAACTGCACCATCGGGCGCAGGTCCGGCGGGATCACCGGCAGCGCGGTCAGGATCATCCACTCCGGGCGATTGCCGCTCTTGCGGAAGTTCTCCACCACGCGCAAGCGCTTGGCGGCCTTCTTGCGGCGCTGCTTGCTGCGCGTGGTGCGGATCTCGCGGCGCAGTTCCTTCGACATCTTTTCCAGGTCGATCTTGGTGACAATATCGCGCACCGCTTCGGCGCCCATGCCGGCGGTGAAGACGTTGCCCCAGCGGTCCGACAGCTCGCGATAGCGGTTCTCGGTGAGTAGCACCTTCTCTTCCAGCGCCTTGAGGTCTTCGAGGTCGCGCTCCATCTGGCCGCGAATGCGGTCCTTGCGCTCCTCGATGCCCTTGCGCAGCTCGTCGATCTGGGCGCCCAACTCGCGGCGCACATGGTCGCGCTTGGCTGCCAGCAGCACGCGGATATCTTCCTTCTCTTCATCCGAGACTTTCGCCAGCTCGTCCAGCTTCTTCTGCACCAGGTCGTTGATCAAAATCTCGTGATCCTGCGAGATTGTTTCTTTCTCTTGGATCACCGGCTCATCCGACCAGGAGAGCTTCCGCTCTTCCGGCGACTTCTTGCCGATGCGATTCTGCATCCACGTTTGCAGAGTCTGCGCTTCCTGAATCACCTGCGACGACGTGTCGTTGATGCGCTCGTCCAGCCCCTGGATCGCCTGCGCCTCTTCCTGCTCCAGGCTGGAGAGTTGCGCCTCCAGATCGGTCTCCAGCGCATCCACCTGCCCGGAGATCTCGCCGTCGATGCGCGCCAGGCGCATTTCCAGCTCGCGCTCGTGGCGCTGGATGGCGCGACTGCGCGCGTCCTCGTTTACGTTGGTGATGATGAACTGCGCAAAATAGAGCACGCGTTCCAGGTGGCGCGGGCTGATATTGAGCAATAGGCCCAAGCGGCTGGGCACGCCCTTGACATACCAAATATGGCTGACGGGACTCGCCAACTCGATGTGGCCCATGCGCTCGCGGCGCACGCGGCTCGGCGCAACCTCTACGCCGCACTTATCACAGACGATGCCCTTATAGCGCACTCGCTTGTATTTGCCGCACGCGCATTCCCAATCTTTGGTCGGACCAAAAATCCGTTCGCAAAAGAGGCCGTCGCGCTCCGGGCGCAGCGTGCGATAGTTAATTGTCTCCGGCTTGGTGACTTCCCCATAGCTCCACTTGTGGATATCATCCGGTGAAGCAAGCGAAATCCGAATTGCATCGAAATTTTTGACTTCCATGGCTGCCTTTATTCTCCATCCCCGCGGAAACCGGACTTGGACGCGGGATGCAGCCTGCGGCTGCATCCCGTTCTATTTCTGCGCCCTATTTCTAAGTCGACGCGTGCTATTCCTTCGTGCGGCTCATTGAACTGGGAACATTGAGGCTGAAGCCCAGCCGCGGCAAATGTTCCTCGGTCTCGTCCTTGCCGAACTGAATCACTTCGTTCTTGTCGTTGATGACCTCTACCGACAAAGCCAGGCTTTGCAGCTCCTTCACCAGCACCCGGAAGCTCTCCGGCACGCCGGGGCTTTGGATCTCCTCGCCCTTCACGATCGCTTCGTATGTCTTCACGCGGCCGCTGACATCGTCGGATTTGACGGTCAGCATTTCCTGCAACGTATACGCCGCGCCGTATGCTTCCAGCGCCCACACTTCCATCTCGCCGAAGCGCTGACCGCCGAACTGCGCCTTGCCGCCCAAGGGCTGCTGTGTGACCAGGCTGTATGGCCCAGTGCTGCGCGCGTGAACCTTGTCCTCCACCAAGTGGTGGAGCTTGAGCATCTGTACAACTCCTACCGTCACCGCCGAGTCGTAGGCGGCGCCGGTCTTGCCGTCGTAGAGCCGCTGCTTGCCCGTGGTGGGCAAGGGCCAGCCCGTCGCATCGCTAAGCTGCTGGGCGGCTGCGGTCAGTTCGGCGCCGCTTAGCCCTTCGGGGTCGCCGCCGCGATAGCTCATCCACTCGCCCAGCGCGGTCTCGATTGCCACCTGGTTCGACTCGCGGCTGGTGCGCCGTTCGTTGTAGGCGGGCGGGATGATCAGGTCTGGGTTGTGGCCGCGATCCGCCAACCACTCGCGCAGACAGGCATAGCGAGCATAGGTCGTGTCCCACTGCAACTTATCGGCCTCGTAGCCGCGCGGCTGCAGCCAGTCGATCAGGTACTCCAAACGTGCATCGTCATCGCCGCGTAGTTCCTCGGCGGGGATGTGCTCCTCGGCGACCATCTTCCAGGCAGAGAGCGTCACGTCTTGCCAGGCGCGGTCGATCAGCCAGGCGCGCGCCAGTTCGGCGCCGATCTCGTCTTCTTTGGCGCCATCGAAGACAGGCGTCTCGACCATAAAGCCGAGCCTGCCCGCCGCCCAACCCAGGTGCGTCTCTAGAATCTGGCCGATG
>JBBSBO010000016.1:0-12101 GCA_038251215.1 Caldilineales bacterium | reverse complement strand
GGGCGCGCCTTGCATCGTCAGCATGGAGGGCGTGTAGGCCTCGCCGATGAAGGCGCAGATCTCTTGCAGCGTCTTCTCCGGCTGCAGGGCGAGCGTTTCGTAGCGCACGATCTTGTAGCGATCCGGGTAGCGATTTTGGTTGTGCAACGCCAGCCGCACCGACTCCAGCCACATGCCGGTGCCCGCGCCCACGCCGCCGCGGCGCACCTTCCAGCGTTTGATCACCGAGGCATAGCGGTCGCGCGGGTCGCGCATCATGTGCAGGATCTTGGCGTCCGGGTAGGCGGCGAAGATGGGGTCGGCGTAGCGTTCGGTGTTGAGGGATTTGTCGCCCCAGCGCGGCTTGCCCACGCGTCGCGCGTATTGCTCTTCCAGCAGAGCGAAGAGCCGCGCATAGGTCGGCTCGCCCTGCCAGAACTCATGGCGCAGCGCGTCGGAGTCCGGCTCCAGGATCAGTAGGCGTTTGTAGCGCATCATCATGGTCAGGCAGCGCTCGAAGTTGACCGGGTCGCTGAGGTCGCCGTACTGGTTGTAGTAATGCGTCCACAAGTTCGTCCGGCGCGTCATGGCGATGCTGGCGTGGGAGGCCAACAGCGCATAGATGAGGCTCGTGCCGCTGCGTTCGAGTCCTGCGATGAAAATCGGTCCTTTGTTCATGGTTCGCTGCACCTTTGTTGTGAACGGTTGCTATTGAGTCTGTCAGTCCGAATTTGCCGGTTAGAATCTGCCCGTTATGCCAATCGCCCAGGGTTTGCACTGCGCCAGGCGACCATGCCGGCACGGTTGGCGGGCCAGTCGATCAGCAGAAAGAGCAGGCGGTCGCGCCAGGAGAGTCGGGTCGGCTCCAGCGCATAGCCGAGCGCGGGCAGCGTTTGCCCTGCGTAGCTCTGCATGAAGGCTACCTCGCGCGCGGACATGGAACGCCCGCCTGTTTGCCCGTTGCTCTTCACGGCGGATGGGGGCGTGCCGGCGCCGGCGTCGAGTAGCGACGGCAGAAAATCCTCGCCGATGAAGTTGCAGATGGCGGCCACCGTTTCCGCCGGGTGCGACATCAGGCTCTCGTAGCGCACCATGAGATAGCCCTCCGGGAAACGATTGAGGTTGCGGATACCGATGTTGACCGACTCCAGCCAAGCGGCAGTGGCCCAGCCCACTTTGCCCTTGCGTTGGCGTGCGCGCGCCATGGCTTCTTCGTGGATATGGCGCGGGTTGCGCACCATGTGAATCATGCGCGCCGCCGGGAAGCCGGCGAAGATCGGCTCGGCGTAGCGCTCGACGCGGCCAAGCTGGTCGCCCCAGCGCGGCTTGCCCTGGCGTTCGGCATAGTGGGCGTGGAAGAGGCCAAAGATACGGGCATAGGTCGGCGCGCCCTGGGCAAACTCGCGGCGAATGCGCGCCAGGTCAGGCTCCATCTGGCGGATCGGCCCGCGCGCCAGCATGGCGCTCAGGCATTTTTCCAGGTTCTCGGGCCGGCTCAGATCGCCGAAACGATTGTAGTCGCGCGTCCACATGTACGTGCGCCGGGTCAGGCTCAAGCGCGGATGGCGCTCGAGCATCATGCGCAGTTCGGTTTTGCCGGAATTGGCGAGTCCGCCCAAGAAAATGGGTCCTAATTCCATCGATCGCATCCTTAGGCTGCCCCGCCGGAAGCCGGGCCCGTGGCAAGACGTCGCCAGGCGACGGCGCGCAGCCGGTTCGCCGGCCAATCCGCCAGCCAAAAAGAGAGTCGCTCGGGCGCCGAAAGCCGCAACGTTTCGAGCTGATAGCCGTACGCGTCCAGCTCGCAGCCGGCGTATAACTGGATAAAGGCGATCTCGCGCGGGGCGAGCGCCTGCCGATAGCGGCCAATGTAGGCGGTCGAGAGGGGACTTTGCCCCGGCGCCGTCGTCGCCTGGAAGCGAGGCACGTCGTCCATGGCGAGCATGGCGGGGTCGAAGGCCTCGCCGATGAAGGCGCAGACGTCGCGCAGCGTTTCTTCCGGGCGAAGCATGAGGGTTTCGTATTGCACGATGAGGCAGTGCTCCGGGTATTGCCGGACGTTGCGCTGCGCCAGTCGCACCGAGTCGCGCCAGGCGGCGGTAGCGCCGCCGATACCGCGGCGACTTGCCGCGCCCTCCGCCGTGCGGGTGCGGATGGCTTCGTAGCTGTCGCGCGGGTCGCGTACCATGTGGATCAGCTTGGCGTTGGGGTAAGCCGCAAAGATGCGCTCGGCGCAGGCCTCGATGCCCTCGCTCTGGTCGCCCCAACGCGCTTTGTCAAGGGCATGGGCATAGTGCTCGTGAAGCAGCGCAAAGAGCCGTGCGTAGGTAGCCGGTCCCTGTCGGAACTCGCGGCGCAGGAGCTGCGGGTCCGGGTTGAGCAAGCGGACATGTTTTGAGCGCAGCAAGGCGTTCAGGCAGCGATCCAGGTTGGCGTCTTGACTTAGGTCGCCGTAACGACCCGCGTGGCGCGTCCACAGGTTGGTGCGCCGGCTGACCGCCAGGTTGGGATGCGAGGACAGCATGAAGCGCATCCAGGTTTTGCCGGAGCGACTCGTCCCGCCGATGAAGATGGGGCCACTTTGCGCGACGGGTTCGCTTGTGTGATGTTGCATAGGATCCGTTTGCATCGTTCTATCTGTCATCTAGGCCGCCTGTACCGCATCGCGGCTGCCGGCAGGGTCCGCCACGGTCGCTTTGCGGTCCGGTCGGAAGCCAAATTGGGAAGGGCGACGGTTGTGCATGGCTTCGCGGCCGCGCCACGCGGCCATGCGCGCCAGGTTGGCGGGCCAGTGCAGCAGGCCGAAGCGCAGCCGGTCGCCCGCACTGAAGCGGATCGGTTCGGCGGCGTAGCCGTAGGCGTGCATCTTGTTGCCCGCCGCCGCTTGAATGAAGGCGATGTCAAAGTCCGGCACGTTGTGGCGAAAGCCGCCAATGAACTCGGCGGAGAGTGGGTTTTGGCCGGACGTAGTGTCGGAGGCGCCCGCCATCTTCTCGCGCTGGCGGGGCGAGCCGCTCATGCTGAGCATGGTTGGGTCGTAGTCTTCGCCCAAGAAGGCGCACACCTGGCGCACGGTCTCCTCCGGCTGCGTGACGAGGGTCTCGAAACGTACCACGAGATAACGCTCAGGGTAGCGAGCCGCGTTGCGCTCTGCCCGCTGGACGGAATAGAGCCAGCGCGCTGTGGCGCCGCCGGCGCGGCCCTTGCCTTCCGGCGCGCGCGCCAACGAGGCTTCGTAACGGTCGCGCGGGTCGCGCAGCATGTGGATCAGCTTGGCGCCGGCATCGGCGGCGAAGAGATGATCGGCGTAGCTTTCGATCAGGCCCGACTGGTCGCCCCAGCGTGGCTTGCCTTGCTGCTCGGCATAGTGTTCGTGCAGCAGGGCGAAGAGGCGCGCGTAGGTGGCCGGCCCTTGGCGAAACTCGCGGCGGATGCGCCCCGGTTCTGGGTTGAGCGAGAGTACATGCGAATAGCGCAGCATAGCGGCGAGACAGCGCTCGAAGTTTTCCGGCTGCGCCAGCTGACCGTACTGGCCATAGAAGAAGCGCCAAAGGTTGGAACCTGCGTACGGAATGGCGATGCGCGGGTGCGAAGTCAGGAACGCCTGCATCGTCGTCTTGCCGCTGCGGTCGAGTCCGCCTATATAGATGGGTCCGTTGTTCGTTACCACCATTTGCTTCAATACTCCCGTAGCACCACGTTCTCTATCTACCTTTACTTGAACCCTGCACTGGTGCAGGGCGCCTGCGTGCCGCCTGTTTCTAGTCGCCTGTGCCCGCCAGATTCTTGCGCATGGGGCCGTGTGCCAGAAGGAAGCTGCGCACGCGCGTCACCAGTCGCTCGACGATGAGCCGGTCCTGCGGGGCGAGGCCGAAGAGCAGCAGCGTAATGCCGTACAAGATCAGAATCAGAACCGTGTGGATTGCCACGGATACCAGGCCGGCGTCGGTGGCGAACTGCCAGCGCGTGACAAAGGCGACGACGCTGGTAACCGTGGCTGCCGCAACGGTTCGCGCGAACCAACCGTCATAGGGCAGCAGACGCAAGAGGATCCAGGCCTGCAACATGCGTGCGATCTGGATGATGCCGCTGGAGACCAACGCCGCGCCGGCTGCGCCCATCACGCCCCAGCGCGGGATGAAAAGGATACTGGTAAGCACAAACAGGGCGAGCTGCCCGATGGCGTTGAAGAGCTTGAGCTTGGTGTAGCCGGCCATTTCGATCACGGTGCCGCCCAAGCCGGTGCTGATGTTAACGAGTGTGGCTAGGGACAGGACGATCAGAGCGGGCGCGCCGCTGACAAAGCTCTCGCCGAAGATACCCAAGAGCGGTTTGGCGAAGAGCATCGTGATTAGGATCACGGGGAAGTTCAAGGCGAACATCCAGCGCGAAGTCGCCGTATACAGCCGGGCCATTTGCGGCTGGTCCTTCTTAGCATGAAGCTCGGCAAAGGCCGGCTCGGCCGACGTCATCAACGAAAAGGATGAGATGCGGCTGACGATGTTGATCTTCTCGGCGACCGTGAAAACGCCGACGCTGGCGACGCTGTAGGTCGCGCCGAGCAGAATGGTTTGGATGTCACCGCGGAACCTCTTCAACATTTCGGAGAGAAAGAGCGGCACGGCAAACGACAGCACGCCGCGCATGTCGCGGTGCGCCGCGTGCGGTGAACGCCAGGGGAAGATGCCGTTGAGCAGGTAGAGGAGTACGATGATGCTGACGACATCGGCGATGCCGTAGATGGCGATGGCCCAGAAGGAGTTCAGTCCGATCAGGGCAAGGATGCTGATCAAGACCAAGCGAACGATCAGATGGATCGTATCTTGCGCGATGACCGAAAAGTGCATGCGCTTGAAGCCGCGGCTGGCCCCAATGAGGATGTCGTTCATCACTGCAACCGGGACCATGATCGCGCCTATACGCAATAACGCCTCGAGCTGCGGCTCGTGGTAGATGCGGTTGGCGACGACGCCGGCGAGCAAATAGAGCGCCAGCCCAAGGAGGATGCTCGTGATCAAGGCAAAGACGGCGGCGACTTGGATGACGCCCCAGACGCCGGCGTCATCCTCGTTGCCGCGAAAGACGGCGATGAAACGCACGAGGGCGGAGTCCATGCCCAACTTGCCGATGCTCGCGACCAGGGCGGAGGTCGCCAGGGCGAGCGTGTATTGGCCGAACTGGTCGGCGCCCAGCAGCCGCGCCAGCATAATGGCGACGATGAAGCGGCCCGCTGTTTCGATCAGCTTGCCGCCGACCAGAATGCCGCTGCCCTTGGCGGTCGTGATCACGGCCGCGTCGCCTGCGCCTGCTGTGCGTTTCGATTTTGATTTCGCTTCGCTGCCCATATCCGCTGACAAGGTGTTTCTCCGACTAGAATTCGCGACAAAGATGCGCAAAAAAAAAAGAGACTAGACTGAATCCGACCGCTGTTCCTCACCCCAGGCCGCGATCTGCAAGGAAGAGGGTCCGCCCAGGTTCTCCGAGCGCTGGTAGAGGGCGACCTTGCCGTAGGCCGACGTGGATGCCTCGTCCAGGGCGAGGGCGGCTTGGTTCCAAAGTTCGTCGGCATCCGACAGCCCATCTTGGAACGAACTGACGCCGGCGGAACAGCGCACGTCCCAGGACTTGGCGCCGACGGCGGGGGCCAAGCCGTCGGTCTGCACGCGGATGCAGAGGCCTTCGATCAGTTCGCGTGCGACTTGGCCCGATGTATCCGGCAGAATGACGGCGAAGATCGCATCACCGACGTAGGCCAAAACATCTTCCTCGCGCAGGCGCGACTGGAAGAGGAGGGCGGCGCCGTGCAGCGCGACCGGCTCGGCAGCCGAATTGGCGAGCGTGATGCGGATCAGCGCCAGCGAGAAGGGATGGCCGGTGCGCCGGGCGCGGCTGACCTCGGCGCGCAGGCGCAGGCGCAGATAGGAGGCGTTGCCCGCGCCCGTCTCGGCATCGATAATGTCGAAATGGCGGACCTTATTCTGCGGGATGCTCAAGTAGGCCGCGAACAACGTCAGGCCAATGCCCAGCGCGTAGCCAAGCACAACGCCCAGCGCCAGGTTGAGGCCGAGACTCGGCTTGATGGGGCTGCGCGGGGTAATGGCCGCGTCGAGCGGTTCCAACTCAAACAGGTCGTAGAGGCTGCCGACGTATTTGACCGTCTCTGCGCCGATCTGGTTGGTGTAGTCGCGCACCAAGGCCGGGTCGGTGCCCTGGACGGAGATCTTGAGCAGATTCGTGCCTGCCACCGCTTGGCCGCTGACGCTCAAATCCTCGCGCTGCTGCGAGGAGAGGCCCAGGCTGTCGGCCGCGCGGCGCCGGATCAACCGGCTGGTGGCGACCTCGACGTAGGTGGAGCCAATCGAGGCGCCACGGCCCAGCGTGTCGAGGATGCGCACGGAATCGCCCTGATCTTGGACCAGCGAGGCGCGCGGGCGCATGACAAAGGAAGCCGTGCCCTGGTAGATCACGTCTTGGTTAGATGTGAAATAGAAGGCGGCGATCAGCGTGACAATGACGCATAGCAGGATGATCCACCAACCCCGCAACAAGATGTTGAAGTACGCGCGTAGTTCCACGGATTAGTTCCTTGTGCCCCGGCCCGCGTTGCCGGGCTGGAGGCTATCGACTAGGGCGACATAATGGGCAGACACGGCAGCCCAGCTGTGCGTCTGCGTGAATTTGGCGGCATTTTCGGCGAGCCGCTGCAACTGGCTGCGGTCGCGATACAATTCCAGGATGCAGGCGGCGAGGTCGTCGGCATCGTCCGGGCGAAAGAATTTGATCATCGAGTCGTCGAAGTAGGACGAAATAGTCTGCGTGCGCGCGGCGATGACCGGAGTTTCCAGGGCCACATATTCCAGCAGCTTGGTGGGCAGCAGCGTGTCCGTAAAGAGATCGTTGCGGTTGGGCACGACGCCGGCTTCGGCCTGCATGATCAGCGGCGGCAACTGCGAGACGTGCAGCACTTGCCGGCTGAATTCCACGTATTGGCCCAGACCCAGCTCTTCGGTGAGCCGGATGAGGTCGTCGCGCGCGTCGCCGACGCCGATCAGGCGCAGGTGAATGCCGGGAATGGCCTGGCGGACCTTGGCGAGGGCCTGGATGATCAGGTCGACGCCGTAGCGGTGCGTCATGGCGCCGTGATAGATCAACTCAAAGCGGCCGTTTGTGTGGCGGGCCGGGACGGCAGCCGGGTTGCGATGGAAGATGCGCGAGTCCGCCACATTCATCACGACGAAGACCTTGGCCGCGGGTACGCCGCGGCGGATCAACGTCTCGCGCCACACGTCCGTGACGGTGATCACACGGTCGGCGAACATGCAGGAGAGCCGCTCCTGCCAGATCACCAGGCGCACCGCCCAGCTGTTCATGCCGCTATCGGCGCGTGCAGCGTAGAACTCCGGCATCAGGTCGTGCAGGTCGAGGATCACGCGTGCGCCAAAGAGCTTGGGGCCAAGCGCCGCAAAGACCAGGAAATCGGGCAGGTTGTGCGTCTGCACCACGCCGTAGCGGCGTCGCCGGTACAGGCCGAGCAGCTTGGTCGCAGCCAGCAGCATGAAGACGATGTATTCGACCATGCGCAGCAGATTGCCGCGCGCCTTATCACGCCGCACGGGCAGGCGATAGACGTTGACGCCCTTGACGCACTCCTCTTTGGCTTCGTCCGCATTGCGCAGGCAGAGTACGTCCACTTCGTAACCATGGTCGATCAGCGCCAGCGCTTCGCGCTCGACGCGGACTTCGCCGAGCGGGTAATAGGCATGAACGACCATGCAATGTCTTTTGCCCGAACGGGTCGGTTGTTCGTTCTTAGCCGGCATCGCGCTGCCCCAGTACTTGAGCCACGGTCCACCACAGGATTAGGATGTCCAGCTTGAGACTGCGCTTGGCCACATATTCCAGGTCGTACTGGACGATCTCCTGAAAAGAGACGTTGCTGCGCCCGCGCACTTGGGCCAGCCCGGTGATGCCCGGCAACACGGCCAAACGCCCGCGTTGCACATCGCTGTAGGCTTCCACTTCCCACGGCACGTTGGGGCGCGGGCCGATCAGGCTCATGTCGCCGCGCAGCACATTGAACACCTGCGGCAGCTCGTCTAGGCTGGACTTGCGCAGGAAGCGGCCCACGCGCGTGATGTGCGCCTCAATAGCCGGCTTGAAAGTCGACTTGCCGTCGTTGCGTACATTCGGCCCGACTGCGCCGGCGACAAACGCGGCCATGTACTTGCGGTCTTCGCTGCTGTCGTAGCGGCTGGACATCGTGCGGAACTTATAGATGCGGAACGGCTTGCCGTCTTTGCCGATGCGCGTCTGCACAAAGAGAAAAGAGCCGGGCGTATCAAACATGATCGCCAGCGCGATCAGCGCCATCAGCGGAAGCAGGAAGAGCAGAGTCAGCCCACAAATTGTCAGATCGATCATCCGCTTGATCGCGGGATAGAGCTGTGCCGGCGCGGCGCTCATCGCCTTACTTGATTGAACAAATTCTGAATCTGACATGCTGCTTGCCCCACTCACTAATCCCCAAGGATTCTTTGTACTATCCGGTCAACGCTCGTTAGTTGTAGATTGGCTATACTGCCACCCCGTTGTGCGGAATCGGATGCAATTGGCGGACGGCGCCGGTCTGCGCCGAGGCGATGAATGCGCTGGCTAATTCCATGGCCGCGCGGCCGTCGTAGCCGCTGGCGGCAGATGTGCTGTGACCTTCTGCCTGCGAGACAAAGGCCTCCAACTCCAGGCGCAACGGCTCGCGCTTATTGACGGCAAAGCGGATTTCCGACCCTTCCTTGACGCCGCGCAGCAGGCTGAGCGCCGCCCAATCGTCGCCATTGGCTTCGGCGTTTTCGCAGAAGCGAAGGTCCTGCGTGATGTAGTTGACGTGGAACATGCCGCGCTCGCCGGTCACGTAGAGTTCGCGAATTTTGGTGGGGGTGAGCCAGTTGATTTCCAGCACGCCCAGTGTGCCGTCGGCAAAGCGCACGGTGCCGGCGAACATATCCTCGAACGTGGGGTGGACCTCGCGCCGCACTTCGGCGAAGACACGCGTGGCTTCGCTGTGCGTCAGGTAGCGCATGATGTCCAGATCGTGCGTCGCCAGGTCCATGATGACGCCGACATCATGAATGCGGTTGGGGAAAGGCCCCAACCGCCGGGCGTGAATCTGGAAGATGCGGCCCAGTTGTCCGGCGTCGAGGCGGCGGCGCAACTCGATGATGGCCGGGTTATAGCGTTCGATATGGCCGACCATGAGTACCCGTTGGAGGCGCTTGGCGAGGTCGATCAGGGTCTGCGCCTGGTCGAGCGTGGTCGCCAGCGGCTTCTCGACGAGCACGTGGCAGCCTGCCAAGAGCGCCTCGCGCGCCACTTCGTAATGCTGGGCGCTGGGCACGACCACCGAGACGGCGTCGGGCTGCGCTTGTTCGAGCATGGTTCGATAGTCATCATAGGCAGGCACGTTGTGCAGACGTCCGGCGGCGGCGGCTGCGTCGGCGTTGGCGTCGGCTACGCCCACCAAGTTGACTTCGGGTATCTCACGGTAGACGCGGGCATGGTTCTTGCCCATCGAGCCTACGCCGATCACGGCTACGTTGGTCATAGTCGGTTTACCTCCGCCACAATTGTTTCCAGGTCGCTGTGGGACAACTGCGGATGTACCGGCAGCGAGAGGACCTCGTGCGCCATCTTCTCGGTGACGGGCAAACTCACGTTGCCGACAAGGCCCGCCATCGACGGCTGCTGATGCGCCGGGACCGGATAATAGACGCCGGCGCCGATGCCCGCATCGGCAAGTTGTTGCAGGGCAGCGTCGCGCGAGCGTCCGCTGTTGACGCGCACCGTGTATTGATGCCAAACGTGTCCGTAGCCCGGTCGTACCTTGGGCGTAATGACGGATTCGATTTTGGCGTTCAAGAAGGCGGCGTTGGCGCGGCGCTTCTCGGTGAAGTCGACGATGCGGTCCATCTGGACGAGTCCTAGCGCAGCTTGCATTTCGGTCATGCGGTAGTTGAAGCCCAGGATTTCGTGATGGTAGCGGCGCGACATGCCGTGCGCGCGCAGCAGGCGACAGCGCTCGGCGATCTCCTCGTCGTTGGTCGTGATCATGCCGCCTTCGCCCGTCATCAAGTTCTTGGTGGCGTAGAAGCTGAAGGCGCCCGTGCCGATGCTGCCGGCGTAGCGGCCATTGCAGGTCGCCAGGACTGCCTGGGCGGCATCTTCGATAATCGCCAGGCCATGCTCCTCAGCCAGCGCTTGGAGGCGCGGCATGTCGGCCATTTGGCCGTAGAGATGGACCGGCACGATCGCTTTGGTGCGCGCCGTGATCGCCGCTTGCACGCAATCCGGGTCGATATTGAACGTTTCCTCATCGATGTCGACCAGCACCGGCGTTGCTCCTGCCAAAAGGATCGTGTTGACGGTCGCCATGAACGTGAACGGGGTGGTGATCACTTCATCACCCGGCCCGATGCCGTGCGCCAGAAGGGCAAGGTGCAGCGCTGCTGTGCCGGATGCTACGGCAACGGCATGTTGTACGCCACACATGGCGGCGAAACGCTGCTCGAAGAGTTGTGTCCGCGGCCCTTGGCTGAGTTGGCCGGAGTCCAGCACTGCGAGGACAGCGGCCTTCTCTTCTTCACCGATGTAGGGTTTCGAGATACCAATCAAGTTTCTCTCCCATAAACTGATATGATGCGCCGCACTCGGGGCACGTGGCGGCGCCATTTACTTGCTCGATCAGGCGGACGGCGCAGGTACACACATGTCCGATCTGACGGGCCGGGCTGCCCAGGACGAGGGCGTAGTCGGCTACGTCGCGCGTGACGAGGGCACCTGCTCCGACCATGGCATAACGGCCGACCGTGACATTGGGCAACAGGATGGCGCCCGCGCCGATGGAGGCGCCGTAGCAGATGCGAATACTGCCCACGATCCAGTCGTCGGCGTCCTTGAGCTTGCCGTTGGACGTTGTGGCACGAGGACGCTTGTCATTCGTAAAGACCACGCGAGGTCCTACGAAGACATCGGATTCGATGGTCGTGCCGTGATAGACGGAGACGCCATTTTGGATTTTGACGTTGTCACCGATCTGGACATCCGAATCGACGTATACGTCCTTGCCCAAAATGCATCCGCTGCCGATGTGGGCGCGCTCACGGATTTGGCAGTTGTTCCAAATTTGCGTGCCGGCCCCGATATCGGCCAAGTCGGAGACGTCGGCGGACGGGTGGAGGCGTACGCTCGGCACGCGCTTTGGCAGGGCGACGGGGTGCAGTCGACTCACTAGTTGTCGGGTGTTTTCGCTTGTGTTTGCGATCATCTTGCACTTTTCCCCGATAAGAATGCGTCGTCGCGGCGCAGGTTACTGATAGCTATAGAGACTCAAGAACTAGACTTCAACCTAGATGGTTGCCGAAACACAACTGACTTGCATGATGTTGGGTCGCCTTCCGGGAAACTCAACCGCAGGCGGGCTTCCCGGAAGGCGAGCAGACTTGATTCTTGGTCTATCTCCCGGCGCTGATCATGGGGAGATAGACGCCGTTGTCGATGGGCTGCGGCGCTTCGCCGATGGTCATGAATGCCGCCGGCAGAGCGTCGGTCGCGCCGTCGGCAAGCGTCACGCGCACGTCCCACGTCTGGTCAGCGGGCGGGGCCGGCTGACCGAAGATAAGATCAGCCACGATGAGCGTATCGCCGATCACGTTGATGTTGTCGGCGACCGGCGGTAGACCGCTGCCGTTCTCGAAGGTGAGCGTGGCGTCTTCTTCAAAGCCGGTGCCGGTTACCTCGACTTGAACCAGGTTGGCGCTGCTGGCGATGACGGCGCTGCCGGGTGTGATGCTTTGAATCGTGAGCGGTCGGCGGTTGACCGTCATCGCTATGGTGTCTGAAGCCGTGAGCGCGCCGTCGCCGGCGGTCAGGCGCAGGACATAGGCGCCGGATCGTCCGAAGGTCACAGTCGTGTCCACGGCGCTGGCGTCGGCGAAGTTCACCGTGCCCGGGCCGGAGACCTTGCTCCACGTCGTGGTGAGGCTGGGCGGCGTGGGCAGGCCGTCGTCGGTGACCGTGCCGTCGAGCGTGGCGCCGGCAGGCCGGACGATGGTCTGGTCGGGGCCGGCGTT
>JBBSBO010000015.1:0-12225 GCA_038251215.1 Caldilineales bacterium | reverse complement strand
GGCGATCGCGCCCGTCGTCGCCAGGTCGCGCTGCAAATCCTGTAAAAGCGGCACGCGTGTCGCCTCGGGCAGCGTTGTCGCGGCCGTCAGCGCCGACTCCGCCTCGCCCAGCAGCCGCTCCACCAGCGCCGGCTCAACGGGCCGGTTCTGCACCTGCAACGTTTGCAGTTCGCCCAGCCGCCGCTCGACGAGTTGGGCGCGCCACGCCGCCTCGTTGCCCGCCGCCGCCATCAGCAGGCCCTGCGCGTCTTCGCCCCACAGCTTCACGGCATACAGCGGGCTGCCGGGCAATACGTCCTGCGCCTGGCTCGCCCCGGCGACCACCGCCAGCAGCAAACAGGCCGCGATCATCACGCCGGCCAGCTTGGGCCACGTGAATAGGCGACCCGACGTGCGCCCGCCGCGCGCAGAGGCCTGCATCGACCCTGCGCTCGCAGGCGCAAGCCCGGCGGCGACCGGCTCAAAGCCTGGCGCAGCGGCTTGCTGCTGGGCGCGGACGGCTTCCGCCACCGCCGCGCGGCCGCGGACAAAGCCTGTCTGCCGCATGACCGGAGCCGGCGCGCTTCGCAAAGCGGCAACCGCACGCAAAAGCGGCTCCAATTCCTGCGCTGCTTCCGGGTGACGGGCTAGGCAGCTGTCAACGGTGGCTCCCGCTTCGAGTTGCGCAATGCAATCGGCGAGAATTTCTTCAAAGGTCATAGTTTCCTACATCTGTAAAACTACATCTGCAAATCACATCTGCAAATAACGGCGCAGGCTTTCCAACGCTCGGTGCTGCAAGGCTTTGACGGCGCCCTCGCTCTTCTGCATGACCTCCGCCGTCTCGGCGATGCTCAAGTCTTCGATGAAGCGCAGCACCAGAACCTCGCGCTGCTGGTCGTTGAGCAACTGCAGCTTGTGCAGCACCGCGGCGAAATCCAGATCATGCTCCAGCCTGTCCAGTTGGTGGTCTTCGCTAATCTCGTCGGCATAGCTGAGGTCGACCCAGTTGGCGCGCCGCTGCGCACGCAGAATATCGACCATCTTGTTGTAGGCCATGCGATAGAGCCAGGCGGAGAAGATCGCCACATTGTCCTGCGGGGCGATGCGATACATATGCACCTTCTCGATCAGGCGTAAGAACACCTGCGAGGCGGCCTCTTCCGCGGCGTCGGCATCGCCCAGCCGGGCCAACAGATAGCGGTAAACCCGGTCGGCAAAGAGCAAGTACAGAGCATCAAACGCATCCGGGTCCGAATCCCGTTGTGCGCGCTGCAAGCACTCGACCAGCACCGATTCTTCGACAGGTTCGCCGCGCTGAATTTCAGCCATGCGTCGACACTTGTTTCTTCTTTAACAAATACGGATAGTTTGATTGCCAGGATACGCACAGAGGACTGACTGCGGCGGACGGAGCCGGACAGGGAAAGCCGGCGGCTGCTTTTCGCCTATGCAGTCCTGGCCTGGCCGCGTGGATTGTCCTGTGCGCTGCTGTTGGCGCGGCTCGGAAAACAGCGATGGGAACGGCTCTATCAACCGGCAGGCGGCGAGCCGGGTGAACAGTTGCGGACGATCTCAAGCCTTGTCGCTGCTGAACTTGGCGCGCAGCGCCTTCCAGCGGTCAGTCGACAGCTCTTCCGGCGCGATTACTTGGCCTTCCGGCAGGGTAAAGAGGATATTGAGCCGATCCTCCGTATAGCGCGCGCCCTCGATGTCCAGCTTCGCCAGGCCCATGGGCAGCGAGATATTGCGCTTCCAGTTGCCGATGCGCACGATCAGCTCGTCGTACACGCTGCGATGCAGGTGGACCTGTTCGCGCTCCACCAGGGGCAGCGGGATACTAAGCACATAATGCCCGTCCTGGCGGAAAACCTCCTGCGGCTTGCCCACATAGTAGTGCTGCGTGGGGTCGCCCTGCCCGTCGCGCGCCGCCTGCGCGCCGAAGACGCTGGCAGCCATCTGCTGCAAGAGCGCCATGCCGGTGATTTCCTGCTCGAAGAGCGGGACTTCCATGATAGGCAGCGGGTGGAAGGCCTCGCGCACCAGCTCCATGTTTTCCGCCTGGGCGCGCTTCCAGATGTCAAAATAGCTGTCGGTCAGTTCTTGTGGAAAGATGCGGTTGACGACGACGGCATCCACGGGGTAGCCGTAGAGGTTCAGGTAGGTATAGGCGCGCTGCGCTTCCTTGATGACCATCTTCTCCGGGTTAAGTACGACGCGCATACTGCTGATCTCGGCGTCGGAGAGCAGGTCGCTGGTGCGCTGCATGTAGGCGATCAGCGCCTCCACGCTCTCAAAGACGTCATCGCCCGGCAGGGGCATGTCGCTGAGGCGCGTCCAGATAGGGCGCGCCACCTGCAAAGTTTTGCGCTGGAAGGGGAAGATCTTCTCCAAGTACCAGCGGGCGATGTCCGGCACGCTGAGGAGCTGCAAGGTGGAGCCGGTGGGCGCGGCGTCGATCACGATCACGTCGTAGTCGCCGCTGTCCGCCAGGAAGGTGATCTGCATGAGGCTGGCGAGTTCTTCCATGCCGGGCAATACGGAGGTCTCTTCCGCCACCAGCCCGTCCATGCCCTGCCAGGCGAAGAGCACGTTGAGATAGTGCTGCACGCGCCCCCAGTAGCGGTCCATCTGGTTGAGCAGGTCGATCTCTTGGCCCCACAGGTTGGGCGCCAGCTGTTTGACTTCGTTGCCGATGGGCACGTCAAAGCTGTCGCCCAGGCTGTGCGCCGGGTCGGTGCTGAGGACGATGGTGCGGTAGCCCAGCTCGGCGCAGCGCACAGCCGTGGCCGCGCTGATGCTGGTTTTGCCCACGCCGCCTTTGCCCGTATACAACAAAATGCGCATACTCACCTCGGATTTCACCCTAGTTCTCTCGGCTTTGCACTGGCTTCGAGTATATCATAGTACGTGACATCCCGGCGCGGGGCCACCCCGCGCCGGCACGGCTGCTCACCGCCAATAACGTCGCCGCGGCGCGTTTGGTTCGCGGCAGCAACAGCAAACCGCAAGTTGTTGTGGTTTGCCCTTAGCCCAGGACTTCCAGCGCCTCGGCGAGGCTCGCGTCCGCCTTGACGTTGTACTTCGTGTCGACGATCTTGCCGTCTTCGCCGATCACAAAATGGCTGCGCACAATGCCCATGTACGTCTTGCCGAAGTTCGTCTTCTCCGCCCACACGCCGTAGGCTTCGGCGATGGCGTGGTCTTCGTCCACCAGCAGCGGAAAGGGGAGATGGAACTTGTCCTTGAACTTCTGATGCGATTCGACGTCGTCCGGGCTGACGCCTAGCACCACCGCGTTGGCCGCCTGGATCTCCGCGTAGCCGTCGCGGAAGTTGCAGGCTTGCGTGGTGCAGCCGGGCGTGTCGTCTTTGGGGTAGAAGTAAAGCACCACGCGCCGGCCGCGAAAATCGCTCAGCTTGATCTTGGCGCCGGTGTCGGTCACGGTCTCAAAATCGGGCGCAACATCGCCCGCTTGCAGCTTTGCCATGATGATTATTCCTCCGTGTAGTGATTGGCATCCAATTTAGGCATCCAATTTTGGAATATAATTCACATCTTCTCTATTGTGGCGATAGAGCGCCGCAGATTCAGCAACGGCGCTCCCATTTTTATGCCCTCATTGCCCACCACGCCCGGCTCTACACAGCACCACGGCTGTGGTATAGTGCAGCCATTGACGCGGCAAGTTTTGCATGAGGGAACCCGACGTGAACCGTATCCATCTCACTGTTACACTACCGCGCTGGGCACAGGCGCAGCCCAGCCGGCGCCCGGCGTGGCGCACGCACGCGGCCGCCGGATTCCTGGCGCTGCTGCTGGCCGCGCTGCCGGCGCTGCTCTTCGCCCTGCCCGCCTGGGCGCAAGCCGGGGCGCAGCAGGCCGACGGCCTCGCCGCCATCAGCCCGCAACTGGAGCGCCAATTGGCCGCCGCCGAGGCGCCCGTGTCGTTCCTGGTCATCCTCGACGAGCAGGTCGACGCGCGGCCCTGGCTAGAGGCCGCCGGCGCAGCGTCACTCGACCGCACGGATCGCGCGGCCGCGCTCTATGCGGCGCTGACGGCGCGTGCGCAGAGCAGCCAAGCCCCGCTGCGAGCTTGGCTCGACGCCCACGGCATCGCCTATCGCCCCTTCTACATCGTCAACATGATCGAAGTGCTGGGTGACGCCACCGTCGCCCAGGAACTGCGCCGCTTCGCCCAGGTCGACCGGCTGGCTGCCAACCCCCTCGTCGCCGGCGCGGAGACGATCCAAGCGCGCGCGTCCTGGCTGCATGAGATTGCGCCCGCTGCTCCGGCGACTTCAGTGCAGGCGGCATCTCTGCAAGCCACGGTCGCGCTGCCCTATGGCCTCACCTATACGCGTGCGCCGGAAGTGTGGGCGCTGGGCTTCCGCGGCCAGGGCATCGTCGTGGCGAGCCAGGATACCGGCGTGCAGTGGGATCACCCCGCGCTCAAAGCGCGCTATCGCGGCTGGGACGCCCAGCAGAGCCAGGCGAGCCACGTCGATAATTGGTTCGACGCCTGGGGCGCCGACAGCGTCTTCGACCCGTGCAACGGCAACCACCAGATCCCGTGCGACGACAGCGGGCATGGTACGCACACGGTGGGCACGATGGTGGGCAACACGGGCGCATCCGGGCCTGGCATCTTGGGCATGGCGCCGGACGCGCAGTGGATCGGCTGTCGCAACATGCTCAACGGCGTAGGGACGCCCGCCAGCTATGCCGCCTGCTTCCAGTTTATGCTGGCGCCCTATCCGCAGGGCGGCGACCCCTTCATCGACGGCAGGCCCGAGCTGGCCCCGCACGTGGTCAACAACTCCTGGAGCTGCCCGCCCGATGAAGGCTGCGACATCGAGAGCCTGCGCCGCGTGGTCGAAACCGTACGCAGCGCCGGGCTGTTTGTCGTCGCCTCGGCAGGCAACTACGGCTCGGCGGGGTGTTTTAGCGTGCAGTATCCCATCGCCATCTACGACGCCGTCTTTAGCGTGGGCGCACACGACAGCAGCGGCGACTTGGCCTACTTCAGCAGCCGCGGCCCTGTCTCCGCCGACGGCAGCAACCGCCTCAAGCCGGACCTGACTGCGCCGGGCGTCGCCGTGTATTCGGCTTATCGCGGCAACGCCTATGACACCCTCTCCGGCACGAACATGTCCGCCCCGCACACGGCCGGCGCCGTGGCGCTGCTGTGGTCGGCCGCGCCCGAGCTGCTGGGCGACGTGGACCTGACCGAGCAGGCGCTGCTCAAGAGCGCTACGCCTGTGCCGGATGGCGCCTGCCTGCCCGGCGGCATGCCCGCCTCGCCCAACCCCTCTTTCGGCTATGGCCGGCTGGACGTCTACGCCGCGGTCACGCTGGCGCAGAAGCCGTGGCAGGCCGCGGTGAGGGTGCTGGACGCGGCGGGCGACCCGTATGACGGCGTCAACATCGTCTTCGTCGACGAGCTGACCGGCTACACGTACCGCGCGCAAACCGGCTTCGACGGCATTGCCCGCCTGCCGCGCATTTGGGCCGGGCGCTACACGCTGCGCGTCGGCGAGGGAGACGGTCAAGTCCAGGTTTCTGACGTTGTGCTTGACCTTGCCGCCGGCGAACGCCGCTACACGCGCCAGGTGACCTACGCTCCCTTTACGGCCACAGACTGGACCTTTATCCCCTTGTTTGTTCAGAATTGACGGAATCCACTATGCCGCTCCCTATTGTCCTTGTACCCGGCATCGGCGACGACGAACGCAAAGTGCGCATGCTCGCCGCGCGTGTAGAGAAAGCCGGGCGTCGACCCCTCGCCATCGCCCCGCAGCCCAGCGACGGCACCGTTTCCATCGAGACGCTGGCGCAACTGCTGTCCGAGCGCATCGACGCCGCCCTTGGGGCGGAGGCGCCCTTCGACCTCTTCGGCTTCAGCATGGGCGGCATCGTCTCGCGCTGCTACCTGCAGCAGATGGGCGGCCTGGCGCGCGTGCGCCGCTTCGTCACGCTGGCGACGCCGCACCGCGGCACCTGGCTGGCTTTCCGCTATCCCTCGCTGCCGGCGGTGCAGCAGATGCGCCCGTCCAGCGCCTTCCTCACCGCGCTCAACGACGAGATGCACCTGCTGGAGCAGATCGCCTTCACCTCGCTGTGGTCGCCGCTGGACTTGACGATCATGCCCGCCTCCAGCTCGGCGCTGCCCGTGGGGCGCAGCCTGCGCGTGATTTCGCCCTGGCACGGCACGCTGCTCTACGACCCCAACGTGCTGCGCCAGGCGATGGCGGCGCTAAACGGCGAATTGCGCAACGCCAAGCCAAGCCCGAACGGGGGCGCGGCATCAGGCGCGGCGTAACGCGCCGCTTGAACGGTCGCGAAGGGTCTACCGCTAGAGTTTCAAGGGGAGTTTAGGGGCGAATTTCGTCCAGGCGCTGCGCCAGGTCCTCGGCGCTGAACAACATGCCGCGCTGTTGGCTCACCAACATGCCGTCGGCGTCGATGAAGAAGGTGGCGGGGATGCCCTGCACGTCATAGCGCCGCGACCACGTGTTGCCGATGTCGGGGCCGTTGGGATAGGTGAGGCCGAATTCGGCCATCATGGCGCGTGCGCCCTGTTCGGTATCCTGGTGCGTCAGCCCGATGAAAACGATGCCGTTGCCCTCTTCGCGCGCCCAGGCTTCGGCCAGCCACGGCGCTTCCGCCCGGCACGGCCCGCACCAGCTGCCCCAGAAGTTGAGCACCACGCCTTGCCCTTGCAGGTCGGACAGGCGCACCGTCTCGCCGTCATAGGTGGTGAACTCGACCTCCGGCGCGATGGAGTAGATGCGCACTTCGGAATCGGTGTTGCGCTGGATGAAGAAGAGCGCAGCCGACGCCAGCGCGATGATGCTCAGCACCTTGAGCAGTCGCGCCCCCGCGCGCCCCACCGAAGGCGCCGGCGGTGCGTCTATGTCGTTAATGCCGTCGATGCTATCGATATCCGCCGCCACAGGCTCCGGCTCCGGCGCGCCCGGCTGTCGTCCCGTCACATCTAATTCTTGCATAGCCCTTACAAAGTTCTCGCCGCGCTACTCGTGGACAATCACCAGCGTACCCGGGTTATCCTCGCTGCCGGCATACCACTTCGTCTTGCCGTCCCACTCCGGGCCGGCCCATTCAAAGAGCCATTTGGCATCGGCATTGGTCATGTTCAGGCAGCCGTGGCTCATCGGCTGGCCGAATTTCTGATGCCAGTAGGTGCCGTGAAAACTGTAGTCGGCATAGAAATATTGCACCCACTCGACATTGGTCAGGTAATAGTAGTTGCCCAGGGCGCGACTGCCGCCGGTCATCGTCTGCTCGCGCACCTTGGTGCGGATATGAAACGTGCCGGTGACGGTGGGCGTCCCCGGCAGGCCGGAGGAGATGATGAAGGCGCGGATCGGGCGGTCGCCTTCATACGCCACGACGGTTTGCTCGCTGAGGTCGACGCGAATCCAACGTTCGTCAGTGTCCGGCATCTCAATGGGCGTCAGCTTGTCCAAGTTGCGCGGGATGAAGGCCGTGGTCCAGCGGTCAATATCATCGGGGAAGCCCTTTTTGATCACCGGCCCCACCAGGGGCGCGGTAAAAGGCAGCGGCGGAAAGAGGAACGCCTTGCGCGGCGTGGGTGAATTCGCCGCGGTTCGATCCGTCGCTGCCGCACCCAATGCGGCCAAGTCCGACGCAGCTACATCCGACGCAGCTACATCCGACGCAGCTACATCCGGCGCGGCTACATCCTTGTCCTCGCCGGCGAAGCTGCTCGCCTGCGCGCGGCCCACAGGCGCCCAGGCGCCGAACAGGATCAGCCCGCATAAAGTTGAAACGAGAAAAGTGCGCAATGCCGGGTGAGAATGAATGCAAATAAGCCGAAGAACTGAAAAATCGGGGATCGCAAATTCAGGGATCGAAAGACGACGCAACGAACTCCTCCTTTCTGATCAGGACTGATCAGACTTTTTGCTGATTCGCCCATTGTAATTCAGGCTTAGCCTAGTGAGCAAAGCACAAAAGGCCAACTAGCAAAGGCCAACCGCAAAGGAAAAGCAATTCACCCCAGACTGACAGCTAATTGTTATGCGCTTTGCCGCCGGAGAGTGGTAACATAGACCATACTTCGTTCACTACTTCTTCCAGGGAGGATGTTCCCGTGGCTTATCTACTTGGCATCGACGTCTCCACCACCGCCACCAAAGCGCTGCTAATCGACGAGCAGGGCGCAGTCACCGCGGTCGCCGCCACCGAATACACCTACGACACGCCTCAGCCGCTGTGGAGCGAGCAAGACCCACCCGTTTGGTGGTATGGCGCGGTGCAAAGCATCCGCCAGGTGCTGGAAGAGTCCGGCGTCACCGGCGACGAGATCGCGGCCGTGGGCTTGACGGGACAGATGCACGGCCTGGTGCTGCTCAACGGCGACGGGTCCGTGCTGCGCCCGTCGATCCTGTGGAACGACCAGCGCACCGGCGCGCAGTGCGACGAGATTCGCCGCCGCGTGGGCAAGCAGGCGCTGATCCGCTACACGGGCAACGACGCGCTCACCGGCTTCACCGCGCCCAAGATCCTGTGGGTGCGCGAACATGAACCCGACATCTACGCCCGCGTGCGCCACATCTTGCTGCCCAAAGACTATCTGCGCTACCGGCTGACCGGCCAACTGGGAACCGACAAGGCCGGCGCGGCGGGCACGTTGCTGCTGGACCTGCGCTCGCGCGATTGGTCGCGCGAGGTCTTGGAGGCGCTGGACATCCCGCGCGACTACCTGCCCCCCACGCATGAAGGGCCGCAGATCACCGGGACCATCACCGCCAAAGTGGCGACGGACACCGGTCTGCGCGAGGGGACGCCGGTGGTGGCCGGCGGCGGTGACCAGGCCGCCGGGGCTGTGGGCGTGGGCGCCGTCACCGAGGGCATCGTCAGCCTGGTGCTGGGCACGTCGGGCGTGGTCTTCGCCACGGTCAATGAGCCGTTTTACGAGCCGGAAGGCCGGCTGCACGCCTTCGCCCATGCCGTGCCGGGCCGTTGGCATCTGATGGGGGTGATGCTCTCCGCGGCAGGCAGCCTGCGCTGGTATCGCGATACGCTGGCCCCCGGCGTGGGCTACGATGAGCTGCTGGCGCCCGCCGGCGAGATTGCGCCGGGCAGCGACGGCTTGCTCTTCCTGCCTTACCTGACGGGCGAACGCACGCCGCATCCGGACCCGCTGGCGCGCGGCGCGTTTGTGGGCCTGACCGTGCGCCACACCAAGGCGCACATGACGCGTGCCGTGCTGGAGGGCGTGGCCTTTGGCCTGCGCGACAGCTTTGCGCTGCTGAAGGGCGTCGGGTCGTCGGACATGCTCCTGGGGCGGGTGGCCGGCGGCGGGGCGCGCAGCCCCATCTGGCGGCAGATTTTGGCCGACGTGCTCAACTCCGAGCTGGCGACGGTCAACACCACCGAGGGCGCGGCGTATGGAGCTGCACTGCTGGCAGGCGTGGGCGCAGGCGTGTGGCCCGATGTAGATGCGGCCTGCCAAGCCGCCATTGCCGTCACGGGCAGCACCCAGCCCAACGCCGCGGCCGCGGCGCAATACGAAGTTGCCTATGCGAACTACCGCGCGCTCTACCCGGCGCTCAAGCCCACCTTCGACGCGCTGGGGGCGGGGGAGTAACACTAGTAATGCACCCACACCTCGGTGCCGGCGGGCGCCCAGTTGTAGAGCGTCTGCGCGTCGTCGATCGTCAAGTTGACGCAGCCGTGGCTGGTGGGCACGCCGAAGTTGGCATGCCAGTAGGCCCCGTGGATGGCGAAGTCGCTGTAGAAGTACATCACCCAGGGCACGCCGGGCAGGTCATAGTCGGGGCCGGTCATGCGCTGGCTGTCCAGCTTGTTGTAGATGGCGAAGCGGCCTGTCACCGTCGGCGTACTCGCCTTGCCGCTGCTGACAACGGTAGTCAACACCGCCACATCGCCCTGCCAGGCCGTGAGCGTCTGCGTGCTTAGGTTGATCTCGATCCAGCGCTGACCGTCGGCGGGCGCGCCGGCCACCGCCATGCTGAACTGTTCGCTCGCCGTGGGCGCCTGGTTGACGCGTAGGCGCTGGCCCGTCCACACGAAATTGGGGTTGGGCAAGCCGTTGAGCAGCAGGATCTCTTCCATCGACATGCCGTACTGCCGCGCGATGTCCGCCAGCAAATCCCCGTCCTGCACCACGTAGATGGCGTCCGCCAGCACCGGCTCGGCCTGGGACTGCGCCGCGGGCATGTCGACGCGCGCGCTCAGGCGCAGCGTTTGCCCCACGTAAATGTGGTTCGGATTCTCTAAACCGTTGAGGCGCAGCAGATCGGCGAGACCCATGCCGTTGGCCTGGGCGATCATGGACAGGGAATCGCCGCGCGCCACGGTGTAATAGCCGCCGTCGCCCGGCAGCGCCTGCAAGTCCGCCGCCGGCGCGTTGAGCGCGGCCTGGATATCGTAGGGGATGGCGAGTTGCTCGCCGATCACGACGACGTCGGGGTTGGTGATGTTGTTATAGGCGATGAGCTGGGCCATCGTGGTGTTGTAGCGTGCGGCGATCTTGGCGAGGCTCTCGCCCGGCGCCACGATATGCACGCGGTCGGCGGCCCGCGCCGCGCCGGTCCCCACCACTAGGGACGCCACAATGCCTGCGCTCGCCACCAGCGCGGGCAGCCAACGGCGTATGCCCGCCCGCTGCCCGCCGCGCGCCAACTGCTTGCCTCGCCCCAAGATTTCCAACCCCATACACGCCCTCTTCCTTTGCCGAAACTGCTTCAATGGCTGCACAAATAGCGCCCGCCGACGGGTTAATCCTTCATTGTCTGATGACGCCGGGCGCAGGCAAAGGTTACGCGCGAAAAGGCGAATCCAAACCGCAAAGGCGCAAAGAACGCGAAGAAACAGCCAACAGCAAGAAAAAGCAACAGCAAGAAAAACCGCTGTGAAGGTTGCTTTTTGCTGTTCTTGCTGTTGTTTTTCCTTTGCGACCTTTGTGCCTTTGCGGTTTGTAGTTAGCCCCTATAGTTGCCGCCAGTCGAAGAGCACGCCGAGCGTGTCGGCGCGGTTCTCCAGCAGCATGGCATAGACGGCGGGCGCCTCTGCGGGCGAGAAGCGCGACGTGATCAAGTCATCCACGCGCATTTGCCCGCGTGCGACGTACGTGTGGAAGAGCTGCGCCTGGCGCGCCTGCGTCCACTCGGCTTGGTCCGGCGGCAAGTTCTCGTTGTGCGTACCGCGGATCGCCACCTGGCGCGTGATCACATCCGCGCTGAGCACTTGCTTGCTGGGGTGGGGCGAGTCGCCGGTCAGCAGCAGAGTCCCAAAGTTGCGCACCAGCTTCAGCGCTAGCGGGAAGACCGCATAGTAGCCGGTGGCGTCGAAGACGACATCCGCCAAGCGCCCATCGGTATGCTCGCGCACGAAGGGACCGGCATCTGCCGCGCTGCCGGCGAAGGTCTGCGTGGCGCCATGGGCGCGGGCGATATCCAGCCGTCCCTGCACCATGTCCACCGCCAGCACCTCCTCGGCGCCGGCGGCGCGGGCGTATTGCGTCACCAGTTGGCCCAGCGGCCCCTGCCCGATCACGACCACCTTGGCGCCCATCTTCAACTCGGCGCGGCGCACGGCCGTCTGGGCGATGGTCGCCAGCTTGGACCAGGCGGCCTCCTCGTCGCTGATGCCGGCGGGGATCTTGACGGCCGGCCCGCGCGGCACGATGAACTGGTGGTGGTGCGAGGTGGAGAAGATGCGGTCGCCCACGGTGAGGCCTTGCGCCTGCGGCCCGACCTGCTCCACCACAGCTACGTTGCTGTAGCCGAGATAGAAGGGGTATTTCACCCAGTTGGCCCAATGGCTGCCTTCGTCGGACTCGCCGCGATAGCAGATGGTCTCGGTGCCGGTGCTGATCAGGCTGACGAGCGTGCGCGCCAGCACGCCGTCCGCCGGCAGCTCGGGTGCGGCTTCGCTGCGCAGCTCGACCTGCTGCTTGCCGGTCAGTACGATATTTTTGGATTGCATGGGGCGTCTCGCTTTCTTGTTTTGGATAGGGAAGTTCTTGGTATCGGATAGGCCCTATTCAGTAGGCCACTGATTGAATGGATGAAATAGATCGGCACAGATTGATCTGTGAATATCTCTTGCATCAGTGTTGATCAGTGTCCGCTTCATTAGGGAGAGTCCGACAGTTGGGCGGTACGCGGTTCAGGCTGCCTCCTCGGCCGCGCGGATCTTCTGCGCGGCCTCGATCATGGCGAGGTAGCCGTC
>JBBSBO010000014.1:0-12373 GCA_038251215.1 Caldilineales bacterium | reverse complement strand
TTCGGCGGGCAGGCCGAAGGCGTCGAAGCCGATGGGGAAGAAGACGTTATAGCCCTTCATGCGGCGATAGCGCGCACCGGCGTCGCTGGGCGTGAAGGCGTACCAGTGGCCGGTGTGCAGGTCGCCGGAGGGGTAGGGCAGCATGGTGAGCGCGTACCACTTGGGGCGGCTGGAGTCTTCGTGCGTGGCGTACAGCCCCTGCGCGTCCCAGGTCATTTGCCACTTGGCTTCGATTTCCGGCGGGATATATTTGTCAGACATAGCCTAAGCTCCTGTCGCTAGGTATAAGTATCCAGAACAATGGGTTCGTGTGTAGCAATAAAAAACGCGAAACACCGGACAGCGCCCGAAGCGGATGGCGTTGTCCTGTGCTTCACGTCTAGAGGCGCCCGCGTCATAAGACGAGCGGGCTATATAAGAGCGAGTATCCCGCCCACAGCGCTGCCGGCGGTCGCCAGGTGGGCCGCGATAGGCGGATGGATCAGTTGAATGCTCGCCGGAATTGAAGGCCGGCCCATGGCGTCGATCATGCGGCTAGTATAGCACACAAATTGCTCTGACTGGCAAGTATTATCCGCCATGAATTACTGCATGATCATTCTGTGCGCTGTCATTCTATGCGCTGCTTGCTGTGTCCAGCGAGACGGGCGTCAGCCAGCCCCATTTGTCGGCTTGTTCGCCACGGATGATGCCAAAGAAGACGTCCTGGATGGCTTTGGTGACAGGGCCGCGCACGCCTTCGCCTACGGGCAGGCGGTCGACCGAGCGCACCGGCGTGATCTCGGCGGCGGTGCCGGTGAAGAAGAGTTCATCCGCCAGGTAGAGCATCTCGCGCGGGATGATCATCTCGCGCACCGTATAGCCGAGGTCTTGGGCGATGACGAAGGCGCAATCACGCGTGATGCCGCCGAGGATGCTGTTGCCCACAGGCGGGGTGATGATCTCGCCCTTCTTAACCAGGAAGATGTTCTCGCCGCTGCCTTCGCTGACGTAGCCGTTGACATCCAAGGCGATGCCTTCATTGAAGCCGTTGTCCTTGGCTTCCATGACGATGTTCTGGCTGTTGACGTATTGCCCGCCGATTTTAGCCATGGCGTTGAGCGTGTCCGGGGCCATGCGCCGCCAGCTGCTGACCTGCACGTCGACGCCCTGCTCCAGCGCGTCGGCTCCCAGGTAGGCGCCCCAGGGCACGGAGGCGAGGATGGCGTCTACGGGGCAACCGCGCCCGTCCACCCCCAGGGTGTTATAGCCGCGGAAGACCAGCGGGCGGATGTAGGCGCTGCGGTGTTGGTTGGCGCGCAGCACGCCGGCGGTGACGTCCATCCACTCGTCGACGGAGAGAGGGCAGGGGATGCGCGCGACCTTGCAGCTGAAGAGCAGCCGCTCGAAGTGCTCACGCCCGCGGAAGATGGCGGGGCCGTCCGCTAACTCGTAGGCGCGCAGCCCCTCGAAGACGCTGCTGCCATAGTGCAGCGCGTGGGAGAAGACGTGTACCTGCGCCTGGTCCCACGCAATGATCTCACCATTCATCCAGATATAGTCGGCCCGCATCGCCATGATGCCTCTCCTTCGCGCTGATTGTGTGAGTAGTGTGTCGCATGCGGTCGCACGCTAAGCTATGCGCACCTTCGTGCGTCCGGGGTGCAATGGTTGATATTATACAGGCGAAGCGGGCGGCTGTCATGTTTGCTCCGCCCCGCTGTGTTGCTCGAGCCGGCTAGGGCGTGGAGAGCAGGTGATCGATGGCGGCGGTCAATTCGCCCAGCGTGGAGGCGACGATCACGTTGTCGCAGTGCGGCACGTACTCGAGCATATCGCTGTCGCCCGTGCCCCACAGCATGGGCGCCTCCGGGTTAAGCCAGATCGTGCGGCGGCTGCGGCGCGCCATGCGCTGGAAGAGGTCGAGGCCGGGGTCGTTGTAGTTGTTGCGCCCGTCACCTACCATGATGAAGGTGGTGCGGCTGTCCAGCGTATCCAGGTAATGGGCGGCGAAGCTTTGCAGGCTGTAGCCGAGGTCGGTGCTGTAGTGGCCCGGCGGCATGCGCACCAACACCTGGTCGATGGCGTCCTGCGCCTGATGCCCGGCGAAGTCCGGCGAGATGTATTCCAGGTGATCGATGAAGGCGAAGGCGTGTGTCTTGGTCACCAGGCCTTGCAGCGCATAGACGAGGGCGAGCATCAACTCGGAGCAGTAGCGCATCGAGGTGCTGATGTCGCAGATTACCACGAGCTTGGGCTTGAGGCGGCGGTTGCGGTGGCGCAGTTCAATGGGCGTGCCCCCGTACTTGAGGTTGGCGCGGATGGTGGCTTTGGCGTCGAGTTGGCCGGTCTTGGCGCGCTTCTGGCGCAGGGCGATGCGGCTGCGCAGGCGGTTGGCAAGGCGGCTGACCTCGTGGCGCAGCAAGTCCATGTCGCGGTCGGAGAGCGCGCCGAAGGGCTGGTCGAGCAGGCTTTCGGCGGACGCTTGCGGCGGCAGATCGCTCATGTTGTCGGCGATGCGTTGGCCGGCGAATTGGCTCGCCTGCTCTTGCAGCGCCTGTTGGTTGGCGCGCAGGAGTTGGCGCATCTGCTCGATGCGCTCCTTGCTCATGCCCATCTGCTGAAGGAGCTTCATCATTTCTTTGAGCGCCTCGCGCACTTCGTCGAAGCGCAGGGCGCGCATCATGCGTCGCGTGGCCCAGTCGCGCGAGCGCAAGTCGTCGATGCGGTTGAGGCCCACCATCTGCCCCAGGTTTTCCATCTCGCCCGGCGTCAGTTGTTCGCCGCGCAGGAGCTTTTCCATCATTTTGCGCAGCTGCTGGTTGAACTGATGCAGCGCTTGCGCCAACATCTGAGCCTCTTCGGGCGTCATGTCCTCGGTGACGTCCATCATGGGCGGGTTGTCGAGCGTGTCGAAGAAGAGCGGGAACAGCTCTTCAAAGACGGGCAGGCTCTCGGCGTCTTTCACAAGCGTGGCGCGCAGGCTGAGGCGGAAAACCTCGCGCTGCTGCACGCCCAGGTCCTCTACGGCGCGGAAGGCGTCGGCGCTTTCCGCCAGGCTGACGCGCACGCCGCCGGCGCGCAGCGCGTTGATGAATTTGACCAAACGTTCTTCCATACGCTCCTCCCTTCAACAAGCCTTGCGGCTAGTCCTTCCCCTAATCCTTCCAGCGGAACTGGCTGAGGTCATCTTCCTCGACGCTGACCCCGCGCGAGGAAACATGCAGGCGGCGCTGCACCTTCTGCAGGTCGCTCTCGTGCTTGAGCAGCACGCTCATGGTGTTCTCCAGCGTGGCGGCGTCGAGTTGCTTGGCATTGAGCGCCACCAGCGACTTGGCCCAGTCCAGCGTTTCGCTGATGCTGGGCGACTTGCGCAGGTCCATCTCGCGCAGCTTTTGTACCAGTTCGACGGCCTGGCGCGCCAGCTTGGGGTTGAGTTCCGGCGCTTTGAGGCGCACGACCGCCAGCTCTTGCTCCACAGTGGGGTAGCCGATGAAGAGATAGAGGCAGCGCCGTTTGAGCGCCTCACTTAGCTCACGCGTGTTGTTGCTGGTGAGCAGCACCAGCGGGCGATGCACCGCCACCAGCGTGCCCAGCTCCGGCACGCTCACCTGGAAATCGCTGAGCACCTCCAGCAGGAAGGCTTCGAACTCGGCGTCGGCGCGGTCGATCTCGTCGATCAGGAGCACCGTCGGGTTTTCGCTGAGGATGGCCTGCAAGAGCGGGCGCTGCAAGAGAAAGCGTGTGGAAAAGAAGACGTCCTCTTCGTCCGCCAGGCGGTCGGCGGCTTCTGCTAGGCTCTTGGCGTCGGACAGGGTATCTTGCAGCTTGTCGCGCAGAAGCTGGGTGTAGAGCATCTGCTTGGCGTATTCCCACTCGTAGAGGGCTTTGGTTTCGTCCAGGCCCTCATAGCATTGCAGGCGGATCAACTGCCGGCCTGTAGCGGCGGCGATGGCCTTGGCCAGTTCGGTCTTGCCCACGCCCGCCGGCCCCTCGGTGAGCAGCGGCTTGCCCAACTGCTGGCTCAGATAGACGGTCGTCGCGATTTCGTCGTTGGCGATGTACTGCTGTCCGCCCAGCGCTTCTTTCACCTGGGCCGGGCTTGAATACGACTGAGTTTTGCTCACGGGAGAAGCTCCTCCTTGGCAAATATTCCACGCACATACTCTACCTGGTCGAACGGTGTCCCAGAGTGTACATCAGGGACCAAGCAAAGTAAATCAAGCTTAAAGGATTCTCATGTGGGAATGAGGAAGGAAAGTACCATTGTTGCGAGGCCGGCGGCGAGCCGGTCTTTGTTGCGCGCGGCGCGGCGCTGGGCTACAATCCCAGGGTCGATACCGATCCCCGGCGCACACACGCCCTACGGCGCGAGACAAGGCGACAGGCAGACCCCTATGGACAATCAAAAACTGGTGCAGTTTGTGCAGGAGTTGGTGCAGCGCCCCAGCCTGAGCGGCGAGGAAGGCGCAGCCGCCGAACGCGTGCGCCAGGAGATGACCGCGCTGGGCTTTGACCACGTGCGCGTGGACGCATACGGCAGCATCATCGGCGTGATCGAGGGCGCGCAGCCGGGCAAGACGCTGCTCTTCGACGGGCACACCGACACCGTGGGCGTCACCTCCGGCATCCCCTGGCGGCACGACCCGTTCAGCGGGCGCGTGGAAGACGGCGCCGTCTATGGTCGCGGCGGCGCGGACATGAAAGGCGCGCTGGCAGCCTTCATGCATGCTGCGGCGAGCGTGGACCGCCACAGCCTGCACGGGCGCATCGTGGTCAGCGCCTCGACGATGGAAGAAGTGCTGGAGGGCGTAGCCCTGGCCGCGGTGATGGAGGTCGAACGACCCGACTTTGTGGTGATCGGCGAGTCGACCGACCTGAACTTGAGCCGCGGCGGGCGCGGCCGCGCCGAGGTTCACTTGGAGACGATAGGGCGCCCCTCGCATTCTTCGGCCCCGCACTTGGGGCGCAACGCCGTGCTGGATATGCTGGGCGTGGTGCAGGCCGTTGAGCAGATCGAGCTGCCCGTCGACGCCTTTATCGGCCCGGCCATCCTGGCGCTGACGGACATCATCTCCGACCCGTATCCGGGGCATTCAGTGATCCCCAGCATTTGCCGCGTCACCTATGACCGGCGGCTGCTGCCCGGCGAGCGTGCCGAGGATGTGCTTGGCGCGATCACGGCTGCCGTGGCCGCGCGCCAGGCATTGCAAGACGGGGGTCTGCAAGACGTCCGCCTGCACGCCACAATCGGCGTGGGCGAATATCGCACGTACACCGGCGAGCTGATGGGCCAGGAGAAGTTCTTCCCGGCCTGGGAATTGCCGCAGGATGACGCCTATGTGCAAGCTGTGCTCTCCGGGCTGGAGACCGCCGGGCTGCACTCGCAGGTGAGCGCCTATCGCTTCTGCACCAATGCGGCCTACAGCGCGGGCGTGGCGGGCGTGCCCACCGTCGGCTTCGGCCCGGCGACGGAAGCCGACGCCCACATGATCGACGAGCGGCTGCGCATCGACGACCTGCTGGCGGCCGCGCGCGGCTATGCAGGCATCATCGAGGCGGTGCTGGCGCAGCGCTAACCTCTCACCTAGATTGGACGCAGGTACATGGACCTGACACTGACGCCAATGACCGAGGAGTATGCACGCGAGATTGTCGGCTGGCGTTATCCCGGACAATACGAGCTGTATAACAGCGCGCCGGAAGACGTGGAAGAGGACGTGCAAGCGCTGCTGGAGCCTGAGCATGCCTACTACGCGGTGTGGAGCGATGAGTACGGCCTCTTCGGCTACTGCTGTTACGGGCCGGAGGCGCAGGTTCCCGGCGGCGACTATGCCCAAGATGATCTCGGCGCGACGCTGGACATCGGCCTGGGCATGCGCCCGGACTTGGCGGGCCGCGGCATGGGGTTGGAGTTCCTAAAGGCCGTCCTGACATATGCCCGCGCGCAGCAGGGCAATGTCAGCTTTCGCGCCACAATTGCCGTGTTCAATATGCGCTCGCGGCGCGTCTTCGAGAAGGCGGGCTTTCGCCATCAACGCTCGTTTACGGCGGAAAGCGGGCAGGGGCTGGAGTTTGTGGTCGTGATCAAGGACGCGCTGAAATTCCAAGTCTAGGCTTGTAGCATTACCCCAGCAAATTGCCTCCAATTAATACGTTATGGTAGGATTTAGTGGCAAATCCCAGGAGAATGAATAGTTAGCGCAACTGGTCTAGCACGTGGCTCCATCCGGAAGTCTCTGGTTCTCGGACGAGAAGAGGAGGGTGGGATGAAGGCGCTCGTTGAGGGGAACGTGCGGCAGCAGAAGGTCGGTGGCTTTGCAGCGCTCTACCTTGCTGTAGCCTATGTGGTGGCCATGCCCTACTTCGTTCTGTTCGTGCAGTACCAGAGCGCCGTGGATACCGCTGAGAAGGTGGCCTTGCTGGTGGGCAACCACGGCAGCATGCGCGTCATGTATATGGTCACGTACGTTATCTTCGGCATCGTTCTGGCGATTCTGACGCTTGCACTCTACGCGCGTTTGAAGAACGGGTCCCCGACCTTAGCTCAGGCGGCAACCGCCGTAGGACTCATCTGGGCCTTCGTGCTCGTCGCAAGCGGGATGATCTTCAACGCAGGCATGGCGGCGGTAGTCGGACTTCACGGCACGAATCCGGACCAAGCCGTGGCGGCTTGGCAAGCGATCGAACCTGTGACTGAAGGCCTCGGTGGATCCGGCGGCGAGCTGCTCGGCGGTCTGTGGGTCCTGCTCGTGAGCGTGGCGGCCTTGCGCACCGGTGGGCTGCCCAAGGCGCTGAACTGGCTCGGAGTGGTAATCGGCTCTGCAGGAGTCCTCTCAGTCGTGCCGGTCCTCAGGGACCTGGGATACGGTTTTGGGTTGCTGCAGATCGTGTGGTTCGTGTGGCTGGGCATCGTCATGCTGCGCACGACTGCGCAAACGGCCGATCCGGCAACGGAGAACTGATCCCCCGAGCTAGAGAGTAGCTGCCTGCCTTCGGCGGGCTAACAGCGCCACACGTTAATCCTGATGTTACGGCGCCGGCGTGGCCTCGTCTGACGCATCCGGCGCACTCTCCGGCAAGCTCTCCGATAGTGTATCCGTTACGACATCCGCGGGCGCGACCGAAGGGTCAGGCGTCCATGTCGCCGTCGGCTCGAAGGCGGGCGGCGGCTCGGCGGTGGGCGCGTCTTCCGGCGGCGCTTCCGGCGGCAATATCGGCGTAGGCGTCGCTTCGACGGGCGCCGGCGTGGCGGTGGGCGGAGCTTCTGTGGCGGGCGCGGGCGGCGTGTCGGTGGACGGCTGTGCGGTCGGCGGCGCTAAGGTCTCCGTGGGCGGCGGCAGCGGCGTCCAGGTTGCGGTCACCTCCGGCGTAGGCGGCTCCGGCGTCCACGTGGCGGTCGGTTCCGGCGTGGGCGCGGCGCGCTCCACAAAGAGGCGCACGCGCGCCTCGTACACGCTGCCGAAGGTGTCCTGCACGACCAGGCGCAGCGTGTGCGGCCCGTTTTCCAGCTCGCGCGTGTCCCACTCGCCCAGATAGCCGTCAATTACCGACGCGTTGAAGGGGCCGCTGATGGGCGGGCTGAACGCGCCGGGGTCGTGGCTGATGCCGTACTCCAGGTGATAGGCGGCGAAGTCGGGCACGTTGGCCGTGCCGTAGACCTGCACGACGCCGCTGACGACCTCGCCCTCAATCGGCTGGCGGATGGTCAGCTCCGGCTGGAAGTCGAAGACATCCTCCGGGCGCACGGGCGGCTGCGGGATGCCGTTGGCCTCGGCCCAGGCGCGATACGGCTCCGGGTAGACCTTGAAGATCTTCTCCTCGATATTTTCGTCCGGCGTGAACTCATTCGCCAGGCGGCCCGTGGTTTTGTCCAGACGCACAATCTGAAAGAGATCCTGCTCGGCGGCCAGGGGCGGACGGTCGTCGGCGAACCATTGCAGGCGCTTCTCCGGGCAGGCGGGACCGGCGCGCGCGCCCGTGTCGGCGCAGATCTCGATCTGCGACACGCCCGGCGGCGGCGTAAAGGACTCGACCGGCTCATTCGCCAGGGCGGCGCTCATGAACTGGTTCCAGATGGGGCCGGCCCCGCTCACGCCGGAGATGCCGATCATCTCGGCGTTGTCGGCGTTGCCCACCCACACGCCCGTCACCAACTGCGGTGTGTAGCCCACGGTGAGGTTGTCGCGATAGTCGTTGGTCGTGCCCGTCTTGACCGCGGCGGGGCGGCCTAGGTTGAGCGCCGAGTTGGGGCCGAAGGCGGGCGTGCGCGCGGCGTTGTCGCTGAGGATGTCGCTGAGCAAGAAGGCGTCGACCGCTCGCACGATCTGCTCGCCCGCGCCGGCGGAGGGCGGCTCGCAAGGGCGGTTCTCGGCCAGGTCACACAGCGCGCGGCCCTGTGCGTCGGTGATCTTGAGGATGGAGACGGGCGGCACGCGCTTGCCGCCGTTGGCGAGCACGCCATAGGCCGCGGTCAACTCCAGGAGCGGGATCTCGCCCGCGCCCAGGGCAAGGCCCAGGCCATAGTCCGGGCGCGTGAGCGTGGTCACGCCCAGGCGCTGCATCACTTCCAGAAAGGCGGGCAGGCCCGCGGCTTGGAGGGCGCGCACCGCAGGGATGTTGAAACTGTTAGCCAGCGCGGCGCGCACGGTGACGAGGCCATGCTCGCGCCCGTCGTAATCGGTGGGCACGTAGGGCGGGTTGACCCCGTCGGCGAAGGGTTCTTTGATGTCCGCCACCAGCGTGCCCGGCGTCCAGCGTTCGGAGGCGGGGCGCGACGGCTGCTCGAAGGTCGCCAGGTAGACGAAGGGCTTGATCGAGCTGCCGGGCTGGCGCGGGGCGAGGGCCATGTTGACCTGCCCGTCGATCTCCACATTGTCGAAGTCGGCGCTGCCGACAAAAGCGAGCAGTTCGCCCGTCTGCGGCTGCATGGCGACCAGGGCGCCGTTGGAGGCGTTGTTGGCGGCGAGCTGCGCCACCTGGTCGGCGACGATGCGTTCGGCCATCTCTTGCAGCGCCGGGTCGAGCGTGGTCGTGACGTTGAGGCCGGTCTGGTAGAGCGCTTCGGGGCCGTAGAGGCTCTCCAGTTGCTGGCGCACAAAGAGCGTGAAGTGGGGCGCTGCCAGATCGAAGTTGGCGGGCGCGTAGGCCAGCGGTTCTTGCCAGGCGGCGTCCGCCTCCGCGGCGGTGATAAAGCCGTTCTCCACCATCAGGCCGAGCACGACGGTCTGGCGTTCACGGGCACGGTCGGGGTGGGTGTAGGGGTCATAGTAGGCGGGCAGTTGGGGCAGGCCTGCCAGCAGCGAGGCTTCCGCCAGCGTCAGCTCGGCGACATCTTTGTCGAAATAAGTGCGCGCTGCGGCGTTGGCGCCGTAGGCCAGGTTGCCATAATACAACTCATTCAGATACGTGCTGAGGATGGTCTCTTTGTCGTAGCGCCGGCTGATCTCGGTGGAGAGGACCGCCTCCTTCACCTTGCGCGTGAGGGTGCGCTCGGGCGACAGAAAGACCATCTTGACCAACTGCTGCGGGATGGTGGAGCCGCCGGAGACGATGTCGCGCTCGCGCAGGGCGTAGTAGAACGAGCGCGTGATCGCCACCGGGTCGACGCCGGCGTGCTCATAGAAGTTGGCGTCCTCCGTGGCGATGGTTGCCTGCACCAGGAAGGGCGAGATCTGCGCCAGCGGCACAGCCACGCGGCGCCCGGCGTTGGGGTCGAAGGTCTCGTAGAGCAGGTTGCCCTCGCGGTCGAGGATGCGCGTGCTCTGGAAGGCGCTGGCGCGCGTGAGCAATTCGCCCGGGCCGGGCAGGCCGGCGGCGATGGCGGCATAGGCGATCAGCCCGCCGCCCGTCGCGAAAAGCAGCACGATGACGAAGGTGAGCAGGCCGGTGAGGAAGCCCGGCAAAAACTTGCCCGAGCGTGTACGACGGCTGCGGCGGGCGGCGCTGGGTGGGTCTTGCAGTTGGAAGTCATTCATAGTGTGAGCGATGCTCCACGGAAATAAACTCCACGGAATAGACCGCGGAACGAGCGTGCGTCAGCCTCTAGGGCCATTGCCAGGGCAGCGTGTTTTGATAAATCCAGGCCGCGGTATGCATGGCTTGTGCTGCGATCAACGGCAGCGCGCCCATCGTCGCGTAGCGCGAGCTGATCAAACGGCGCGGCAGCAGGTAGACCAGGAACACGGTCTGCGGCACGGCCATCAGGCTGAAGAGGTCCCAGTCGCGCTGCCCGCCATAGTCGGGGTTCCACAGCCATACAAAGAGCAGGTAGAAGAGCCACGCCGCCAATAGAAAGCGACCCGCAGCGTGTTGTGCGGGCGCGTCCGGCGCGTCTTGGGCGTCTGTCACGGTCCACATCCGCGCCGCCAGCAGCCAGAGCAGGCTGGGCAGCACGACCGGCGCCACGAGCAACTGCTCGTTGAGGAAGTCGCGCAGGTGCGGCCAACTGAATAGGGTGTAATGCTCCCATTGCGTTTCCGTCTTCCACAGAGGCGTCAGCCAGCGAGCGTCGCCGCCGCCGGGGCGATCCGTCGTCAGCAAGGCGTGTACGCCGTGACCGCCTGCCTCCATCATCAGCCAGGTGAGCGCCGCCACGGTGAGCATCGGCGCGGCGAGCTGCACGATAACCTGTAGGACGATCCTGCGGCGCGCTTTGTTTCCCTCGTTCTGTTGCAAGATCGCTGCTTGCGCCTGCGCGCGTCGAATTTCGGCCCAGGCCAGGACGAGCAGGCTGGGCGCTAGCACGACCGTGCTGGGGTGCGTGGCGTTGGTGAGGGCGAGGGCGGTAGCCGCCTGCCACAGCGGGCGCTCGCCGCGGGCGACGGCGAGGCCCAGCCACAGATAGACAAGGATGCCCGCGGCCGCAAAGCTGTAGTTTTCGACGTAGCCGAAGAAGAGTTGGATCACGCCCAGGCTTGCCAATAGGCCGAAGGAGATCCACGGCGGCGTTGAGGGCACAGCGCAGCGCAGGTCGCGGCTAAGCAGTAGAATCGCTGCCAAGTAGAGGGCGCCTGCCGCCGGGCTGAGCCAACGGTAGAGCGGCATGGCGTCGTCCCACTCGACATAAGGCTGGACAAGCAGCCAGGCGCGGCTGTGTAGCCACACGTCCAGCGGCGCTTGCCACGAGTGCGTGAGCCGTGCCGCGGCGTCGGGCCAGGCGAGACTCTTGGCGATGATATAGGCGTCGCCCCAGCGCGTGTGCGCGATGGGGAAGGCGAAGAAGGCCGCCAGCAACAGGGCCGCCAGGCCGAGCAACCACGGCGAAATGCCGCGCTCATCGTGTGGGGCGTGATCGGGACCGCGGGCTGGGCGCGGCCACAATTCACGCAGCCACAGCGCGGCGACGAGGAGCGCCAGCGCGCCCGCGCCCAGCGCGAACAGCTCCGGCGGCGCGTAGGTGATGGGCCACAGCCCCCACCAGCGCGCCTCGGGGCTGCCGGCCTCGGGGATGGCGGTCGCGGTCGGCGGGAAGCGGCGCACGTAGATCTGCAAGGCGAGCAGCGCCAGGCTGATGGCGTGCAGCCCGGCGACGAGCAGCCGCTGCCGGTTGTGAGCGGCGCTCATACGGCTGCGATCATAAGACGGCGCTCACGTGGTTGTGCTCATGGGGCTGCGCTCACGGGGCGGCGGGTGCGAGCAGCATCGCCGGGAACCAGTCCAGGTTGCGCTGGATGGCGTCCGCCACCAGGCGCGGCTCGTTGATAGCGTGGCCCTGCCGCGGGTAGATGTAGAGGTCGACGGGCACGCCGCGGCGGCTGAGCGCGGTGAAATATTGCAGGCCCTGCTCCAACGGCACGCGCTCATCCGCGCCGCCGTGCTGCATGATGGCGGGCGTGCGCACGTTGCCGACGTGGGTGATGGGCGAATGCGCCGCGTAGAACTCGGGGCGCTCCCAGGCCTCGCCGGCGAAGTAGTCCGGGATGAAGCCGGGGATGTCCGCCGTGCCGTTGAAGCTCATGGCATTGGTGACCGCCGCGCCGATGGACGCGGCCTTGAAGCGGTGCGTCTGCGTGATGGTCCAGCTGGTCATGAAGCCGCCGTAGCTCCAGCCGCAGATGCCCAGCCGCTCGGGGTCGGCGATGCCCAGATCGATGACCGTATCGACGCCCTGTTGTAGGTCGCGATAGTCGCCGCCGCCCCAGTCCTCGCGGTTGGCGAAGCGGAACTCCTTGCCATAGCCGCCGCTGCCGCGCGGGTTGCAGCGCAGCAGGGCGATGCCACGTTCGCACAGTGCGGCGGGCGTGTAGTAGTAGGGCGTGGCCGCGAACTGGCGCTGGAAGACGGCGCTCGGTCCGCCATGGACGTGCATCAGCAGAGGCAGCTTGCGCCCGGAGGCTTCGTCAAAGCCCGCGGGCAGATAGAGGATGCCTTCGATCTCGAAGCCGTCCGGCGT
>JBBSBO010000013.1:0-12413 GCA_038251215.1 Caldilineales bacterium | reverse complement strand
CGCACTGCCTGCGGGCGACGCCCTGATCTTGCCCGAACATCTGCCCGGCCAACTGACGCGCGCGCCGCTCGAGACGCCAGGCGTGTTCACGCTGCCGCCGGAAGGTTTGGACCTGGAGCAACTGGAGGAAGAGCTGATCCGCCAGGCGATAGCGGTGACGCGCGGTAACAAGAGCCAGGCCGCGCGCCTGCTGGGGTTGAGCCGCGCTACGCTGCTCTACCGGCTGGAAAAGTACGCGATCGGCGACGGGACAGGCAACGAGATAGGCGATGCGCGCGCATGACAAGCACGGTTGTCGTGATTGAGGATGATCGCCAGATTCGTACGGTCGTGGAAGGCTATCTGCGCCAGGCGGGCTATCGCGTGCTGTCGTCCGGCGACGGGGAGGCCGGCTGGGACCTGATCCAACGGGAAAAGCCGGCCTTGCTCGTGCTGGACCTGATGCTGCCCGGCCAGGATGGCTGGGAGATCACGCGACGTCTGCGCGCCAGCCGCGACCCGGCCATTGCCGGCATCTACATCATCATGCTGACTGCACGCGTGGAGGAGGCGGATCGCGTGGTCGGCCTTGAATTGGGGGCCGACGACTATGTGACCAAGCCCTTTAGCCCGCGCGAGCTGGCCGCACGCGTGCGCGCCGCGCTGCGCCGCCTCACGGAATCTGCGCCGGCAGGCGAAAGCCGGGTGTTGCTCAGCGCCGGCCTGCATTTGGACCCCGCCTACCGCAGCGTCAGCCTAGACGGCCGGGCACTGGAGCTGACCGCCGCCGAGTTCGACCTCTTGCATCACCTGATGCTGCACCCGGGTCGCCCCTTCACGCGCACGGAACTGCTGAACATTACCCAGGCGGATGCGCTAGGCGACACCAGCGCCTATGAACGCACGATCGACGTTCACATTAAGAACCTGCGCCGGAAGCTGGGCGACTCCGGCCGCGAGAGCCGCTTTATCGAGACGGTGCAGCGCGTCGGCTATCGCTTCGTGCCGCCGGACTCGCCTGGCGGAGGCGCGCACGTCTGATGGGCGACCGTCTGTGGCTCAAGCTGATGGGGACATTTGCCCTGGTGATTGTCGTGGGCGTGGCGGTCACGGTGATTTTGGCGCGCCAGGGGGCGGCGAGCCAAGTCACGCATGTCATGCTCGGCCCCCAGATGATCGACCCGGCCGAGCTGCAAGCCGCGCTGGAAGCGTACTACGTGCAGCACAACGGCTGGGAGGGCCTTGACGCCGCGCTCAACGGGCTGGCGCCGGGCGGCGCGTCCAACGGCATGATGGGCGGCATGATGGGTGCGTTCGACGGCCGCATCCGCGTGATCGATGCGCAGGGCGCCGTGGTGGCCGACAGTGCGGGCGTCCCCGGCGGCATGGCGGAGCGCCCGCCGGCGGGGCAGGCATGGCCGCTGTTTGCCGGCGATCGGCAGGTAGGGACGCTGACGATAGATGGTGCGATGATGAACATGTCCGTTGCGCAGGGCGATGCGCTCTTGGCCGGGGTGACACGCGCTGTGTTGACGGCGGCGCTGGCCGCGGCGCTGGTTGCGCTGCTACTGGGCGGGCTGTTGGTGCGTCGCATCACCCGGCCTTTGGCGCAGTTGAACCGCGCTTCGCGCCGGATTGCAGCCGGCGATCTGGCGGCGCGCGTGCCGGTACACGGCCAGGATGAGATCGGGCAGTTGGCCGAGACGTTTAACCGCATGGCCGGCTCGCTGCAAAACCAGGAAACGCTGCGCCGCCGTCTGGCCGCCGACATCGCGCACGAGCTGCGCACGCCGCTGACAGGCATCCAGGGGACCATCGAAGCGTTGCAAGACGGCGTTTTTGCGCTGACGCCGGACAGCCTGAACCCCGTGCATGAGCAAGTGCTGCTGCTCAATCGCCTGGTAGCCGATCTGCGCACTTTGTCGCTGGCCGAGGCGGGCCATCTGCCTCTGGAGATGGCCCCTGTGAATTTGTACCAGACGGCGCGGCGCCAGGTGGAGTTGTTTCAGCCGCAGGCGTTGGCGCAGGGCGTGCGGCTGACGCTCGACGGGCCGGAGGAGCCGCCGGAGATCCTGGCGGACGAGCAGCGCCTGGCCCAAGCGCTGGGTAATTTGCTGGGCAATGCGCTGCGCCATACGCCGGCGGGCGGCAGGGTGACGGTGCAAGTTGGCGGCGACGACGTGGCTGTGCGCCTGGCCGTGATCGACACAGGCGAGGGCATTGCGCCCGAAGATGTGCCGCAGATCTTCGAGCGTTTCTATCGCCCGGACGGCTCGCGCAGCCGCCAGACGGGCGGGAGCGGCTTGGGTTTGGCTATCGCGCGCCGGCTGGTCGAGGCGCATGAGGGGCGCATTCGGGCGCAAAGCCCGCCGTCGGGAGCGGAGCGGGGGAGCGCGTTCTATGTGGAGATCCCGCGGCCCGGCTAGACGCTTTGCCCGCCGTTATGGCGTCGAAGATAGCTGTTGGACAGTGGTTGCAACCTTTAACGGAAAGGAAGACGAACATGTCGCAGAAGACATCATCGACAGAAGAGCCGGCAGGGAAGCCGGCAGAGGATCCGACGCACGGCGGGCATGAAGCCGCTGCAATGGAGCACGGCGACCATGCGCCGGCGCAGAGCCACGGCGATCACGGGGGCGGCGGGGGCCATGAGGGCCACACGGTCGACCATACGGGCCACGAGGTGATGTTCCGCCGCCGTTTTTGGGTTTCTTTGGCGTTGTCGATCCCGGTGCTGATCTTCAGCCCCACGCTGCAAAGCTGGTTTGGCTTCAGTCTGCCCGCCTTTACGGGCAGCCAATGGATCACGCCCTTCTTTTCCCTGGTTGTGTTCGCCTATGGCGGCGTGCCCTTCCTGCGCATGGCTGTGCCGGAGATCCGCGAGCGCACGCCGGGCATGATGACGCTGATTTCGTTGGCGATCACGGTGGCGCTGGTCTACAGCTTGGCCGCATTGGTGATTGACCCGCAGGGCGGCTTCTTTTGGGAGCTGGTGCTGCTGATCGACGTGATGCTCTTGGGCCACTGGCTGGAGATGCGCAGCGTGCGCCAGGCCTCCGGCGCCTTGAATGAGCTGGCCAAGCTGATGCCGGACACGGCCGAGCGCGTGCAGGATGACGGCAGCGTGCAAGAAGTGGGCGTGGGCGAGCTGGCGGCGGGCGACATTGTGCTCGTGCGCCCCGGGGCGAGTGTGCCCACCGACGGCGAGATCGTGGAGGGCAGCTCGTCCGTTAACGAGTCGATGATCACGGGCGAATCGAAGCCGGTGGACAAGGCGCCCGACTCTAAGGTGATCGCCGGCACCGTCAACGGCGACGGCAGCCTGCGCGTGCGCGTGACCGCCACGGGTGACGAGACCGCCCTAGCGGGCATCATGCGCCTGGTGGATCAGGCGCAGAAGAGCAAGTCCAAGACGCAACTGCTGGCGGACCGCGCGGCGGGCTGGCTCTTCTACATCGCCGTGGCGGCCGCCATCCTCACGGCCATCGCCTGGACGATCGGCGCGGGCTTCAGCGTGGACGTGATCAGCCGCGTGGCGACGGTGCTGGTGATCGCCTGCCCGCACGCGTTGGGGCTGGCAGTGCCGCTGGTCGTCGCCATCAGCACCTCGCTGGCTGCGCGCAACGGCATCTTGGTGCGCGACCGGCGCGCGCTGGAGGAGGCGCGCCTGATCGACACCGTGATCTTCGACAAGACAGGCACGCTGACCAAGGGCGAGTTTGGCGTGGTGGGCCACGCGAGCGCCGAGGGCTGGGACGACGAGCAGGCGCTGGCGCTGACCGCGGCCATCGAGGGCGACTCGGAGCACACCATCGCGCGCGGCATCCGCAGTTCGGCGGAGGAGCGCGGCCTGTCGCTGCCCTCCGTGACAGGCTTCGAGGCGATCCAGGGGCGCGGCGTGCAGGCCCAGTATGAGGGCCGCGCCGTCTATGTGGGCGGCCCGCGTCTGCTGGAGCTGCTCAAGCTGGAGCTGCCGCCGGCGATGGCGGCCTTTATCGACGAGGCCGAAGCGAAGGGGCAAAGCGTCGTTTACTTGGTCGACGGCGAACGCGTGGCGGCCGCTTATGCGCTCGCCGATGTCGTGCGCCCGGAGAGCAAGCAGGTAGTGGCGCGGCTGCACGAGCTGGGGGTGGAGGTGGCCATGTTGACGGGCGACAGCCAGGCCGTGGCCCAGGCGGTGGCGCAGGAGCTGGGCATCGACACGTACTTCGCCGAGGTGTTGCCGGAGAACAAAGACCAGAAGGTGCAGGAGTTGCAGCGTCAGGGCAAGAAGGTGGCGATGGTGGGCGACGGCGTCAACGATGCGCCGGCCTTGACCCGCGCCGACATCGGCATTGCCATCGGCAGCGGTACGGATGTGGCGGTCGAATCAGCGGGCATCATCCTGGTGCAGAGCAACCCCATGGACGTGGTCAAGACGATTGAATTGAGCCGCGCGTCGCGGCGCAAGATGGTACAGAATTTGTGGTGGGCGGCGGGGTACAACATCTTCGCCATCCCGCTGGCGGCGGGGGTGTTGGCGCCCGTCGGCATCTTGCTTTCGCCGGCCATGGGCGCGGTGCTGATGTCGTTGAGCACCATGATCGTGGCGATCAACGCGCAGCTGCTGCGCCGCGTGCATCTGGGCGCCGCGTGACGGGGAGGGGCGCTTTAGCTGCCGCCGAAGAGGGCCGTCCATCAGCGGGGCGGCTTGCGCTGGGCGGCGAGCTTGCCTTCGCCCTGGCCCAGCTCGCGCTCGAGTGCGGCGAGGCAGTCTTGCAGGGCCTGCACCTGATCGACGGCTTCCGCCTTGCGGCGCTGGGCGTCCTGTACCGCAACTATCTCGGCTTCCTGTCCTTTGTTTCCGCCCTTATCTGGCTCCGTTAGAAATGTCAACACAACCTGGTAATCGTCACTTGTGTTATTTAGAACTTACCCATACACTATACATAAATCTCGTTTATCAAAGCGTTGCGGTCAGGGGATATTCTAGTCGTATGGAAGCTCGATCGCCTCGGCCGCGATCTCAAGCACTTGGTAAACACAGTCCAGCCGCGATCGAAACGATCTTGCACTATACCGACCCGCAATACCAGGACCTGCAGGCCGAGATGTTTGACGCCGTAATCCCGTTGGTCCAAACCGGTGAGGACCAGATCGGTTGGATGCGCCCCGAAATTTGGGAAGGCACGTATAAGATGATGCTGAACCAGGGCTTGCTGGCCAAGCCGCTGGATCCCCAGGATGTCTATACGATGCGCTTTCTGGAGAGTGTCTACGCCGAAAAGCCATGAAACTGACCACCAAGCTCACACTGATCTTTCTGCTGCTCGCCATCATCCCGTTGGTTGCGGTGGGCTGGCTGGCGTTTGAAAGTGGCCGCCGGGCCATCGAGCAGGACACGATCGACCGCCTCCTGACCACGACGATTCTCAAACAAGCGCAATTTGAGCAGTGGATCGACGACCGCCAAGCCGATGTTCGCGCCTTTGCCGGCCGTCCCCAGCTCCGGCGCTATAGCGCGATCTTGGCTGCCTCGGGAGCGGACACCCCGGAGTATGCGGCCGCGTATACGGCCATTCACCGGGATTATTTCACGCCGCTGCTGGCGGAACAAACCGGTGGTGTCGTGGACTATCTGTTGATTCGTGCCCGAGACGGTTTGATCCTCACTTCAACCGATATCACGGTGGAGGGAAAATACCGGGAAAGCGAACCCTACTTCATCGAGGGACTCAAGGGAACATTCGTCAGCGACATCTACTACGCCGTAACGCTGGGCCGGCAGGTCATGCATGTCAGCACGCCGGTGTACGATGACTACGGCAACGTGGTCGCCGTCCTCGCGGCCCGCATCAACCTGACCCAACTCACCGATATGATGGCCCGCAGCAGCGGGCTGCGGGAGAGTGAGGCGACTTACCTCGTCAACAAATTTGGCTTTCGTGTCACCGAGAAACTATATGACCCGGATTCCCACCTCAGAACCATTGTCAATACGGAGGGCGTGAACGACTGTCTGGCCCAACACGACGACGTACGCACCTATGCGGATGGGCAGGGCGAGCCGGTCGTTGGCGCCTATCGCTGGATAGCGGCGCGTGAGGTCTGTATCATTACCGAAATAAAGGCCGCGGAAGCGTTCGGACCGATCAGCGCACTGCGCAACACCATCCTCGGTTTCGGCGTCGTCATTGCGCTCGGTGCGATCGGATTGGGGCTCGTCTTTGCGCGCACGATCACCACGCCGCTGCAGCGGTTGGCCACAGGCGCCGAAGAGATCGGCCGGGGTAATCTAGCCTATCGGATCGAGGCAAAGGGTCGGGACGAAATCGGCGCGCTCGCAACCGCGTTCAACGCGATGGCGGCCAACCTCGGCCGCGCGCAGGAGGACATCGCCTATAGGCAACGCATGTTGCTGGCCTTAAGCCAGGCCGCCATCGCGGTGCAGCGCGCCCACACGCCCGACGCGGTGTATCGCGTGCTGGGCGCAGAAATCGGCAAACTGGGATGGAATGTGATGGTTTTTTCTCTGGTCGATGCTGGGGCGATCGATGCTGGGGCGCAGCTCGTGATTGACTACCATTCCTTTGCGACCAGTGCGCCGGCGACCGCCGAGCACGCGGCCGCCGGCGCAGTGATGGGGCATCGCTTTGCGATCCAACCCGGCAGCCTCTATGACCGGGTGATCCATGCGGGCGTGACCATTTTTTCCGATCAGCCTGCTGAAGGCATGCGGCAGGTCCTGTCCGAGCAGCTCCGCCCGTTGGTCGACGATCTGACCCGCGACATGGGCATCAGGGGGTCGATCTATGCGCCGCTCGGCCTCGGCGACAGCGTCTCCGGGGTCTTGATGGTGACTGGCGCCGATCTGACCGAGGCCGATATCCCTGCCATCGCGACGTTCGCCCGCCAGGCCGCGAGCGCCCGGGAGAACGCCCGGCTGTGGGACGACATCCAGCGCGCGGCCGACCGGCTCGAACAGTTGGTCGACATCCGTACCGCCGCATTGGCAGGCAGCGAGGAGCGGTTTCGGAGCCTAGCCCAGTCGTCGCCGGTGGGCATTTTCGTCGCCGATGAGAAGGACAACCTGCACTACGCGAATGAACGGCTTTGCGCCATCTGCGGTCTGCCCGCGGAGGCCGCCAAGGGGATCGGCTGGATCGACGCCGTGCATCCGGCGGATCGAGACCGCGTGCTGGACGACTGGCGCCGGAGTACCGAGGCCGGTGAGGACTTCCGATCAGAATATCGTTTTCTCCATCAGCATGGTAAGGTGATATGGGCATTGGGACAGGCGGCGATCATGCGGGACGACCAGGGCGCCACGACCGGCTATGTGGGCACCATCACCGACATCTCTCAAATTAAGCTGGCCGACCTAGCCTTGCAGAAGGCGAACGACGACCTGGCCCGTTCCAATACCGAGTTGGAGCAGTTCGCCTATGTCGCGTCGCATGATCTGCAAGAACCGTTGCGGATGGTCACCAGCTATCTGCAACTGCTCGAGCGCCGATATAAGGGCAATCTGGACGACGATGCACACGAGTTCATCGCGTATGCGGTGGATGGGGCGACCCGGATGAAAGCGCTGATCAACGACCTGTTGTCCTTTTCACGGGTCGGGACACGCGGCCAACCTTTCGAACTGACCGATGTGCAGCGCGTGGTCGACGGGGCGCTGGCCAATCTACAGATCGCTATGGAGGAGAGTGGCGCGCAGGTGACCTGCGGCGCGTTGCCGACCGTGATGGGCGATCCGTCCCAACTCACCCAGGTATTTCAGAACCTGATCGGGAACGCGATCAAGTTCCACGGTGAGCAGCCGCCCGTCGTCCGGATCGCGGCCGAACGCCAGGATGACGCCTGGCTCTTTACCGTGTGCGACAATGGGATCGGCATCGAGGCGGCGTATTTCGACCGCATCTTTATCATCTTTCAGCGCTTGCACGGCAAGCAGGAATATCCGGGGACCGGCATCGGGCTAGCCCTGTCAAGAAAGGTCATTCAGCGTCACGGTGGACGGCTCTGGGTGGAAAGCCAGTCCGGCGCGGGGTCCACGTTTTATTTTACCATCCCGGATGGAAGCAGGAACTCTGATGAAGCAAATTGAGATTCTCTTAGTCGAAGATAACCCCGGTGACGTGCGCCTGACCCGCGAGGCGCTGCACGAGGCCAAAATCCACAACACCCTCAATGTGGTCAAAGACGGCGTCGAGGCGATGGCCTATCTGCGCCGGGAAGAGAGCTTCACGGAGGCCACGACCCCGGATTTGATCCTGCTCGATCTGAACTTGCCACGCAAAGATGGGCGCGAGGTGTTGGCTGAGATCAAAGCGGATGAAACGCTGCGACGGATCCCAGTGGTCATTCTGACGACGTCGGAAGCCGAGGAAGATATTCTCAAGGCGTATGATCTGCATGCCAACTGCTATATCACGAAGCCGGTTGACCTTGACCAGTTTATCGAGGTGGTGCGATCGATCGATGACTTCTGGCTAACGGTGGTGACGTTTTCAACACAATCCGACGCCCAGGAAAACGCGTAGCATAAATGCTACCGAATGGAATGTCTTGCTCGTGGAAGATAACCCAGGGGATGTCCGTCTGCTGCGGGTGGCGTTTGCCCAGGTGGCGTTTCCCCGCGAACCGGCCGTCGCGACCGATGGGGTCGAAGCGATGGCCTACCTGCGCCGGAAGGGCGAGTTTGCGGGCGCTGCCGACCAGTAATAGGAGGTTAGTATTAATTCCCCTAAACCTGATGTGCTGCTGATCGAAAATAGCCCCAGTGATGTGCGTCTGATCCTGGAGACGTTCAGGGAGGCCGGAATTCACGCCGATTTTCAGACCGTCTTCCATGTCGTCGAGGATGGTATGCAAGCGATGGCGTATCTACGCCAGGAAGGTGAATTTGCCGGCGTCACGTTGCCGGACCTGATCCTGCTTGACCTCAGTCTGCCACAGCTAGATGGACGCGAGGTATTAGCCGAAATCAAGGCGGACACGACGCTGCGCCAGATCCCGGTCGTCGTGCTGACCGCCTCGGAATCGCCGCAGGATATCCTCTACGCATACGACCACTACGCCAACTGCTACATCACGAAACCGGCCGATATCGAGCGGTACGACCTCATCATGCGCAGCATCCAGCAGTTCTGGCTGATGACGGCCACGTTGCCGCCCAAACAGGGATGAGTCCTCTCCGCAAGACTGTCGTCTCAGCCGCATCCTGCACGCCATTAGCCATGCGGAGCGCGGGGCGACTCGCCGACACAAGGGTTAGGGTTATGGCCAGAAAAAAGAGAATCCCACCTAACGACGATGACCAGCCGGACGAGACGCAAGCAGCGGCGCGGGCCGCACCTGCTGATGCACCCCCGCCTGGCCCCCACCCGGACGACGTGGAGGGGGCCACCCAAGCGACCGACAAGGCCATTTTCCCCATCGTCGGGATCGGCATGTCGGCCGGCGGGCTGGAGGCGCTCGAGGCGTTCGCCCGTGAGGCGCCGCTCGACAGCGAGATCGCGTTTGTCGTGGTGCAGCATCTCGACCCCACGCACCCCAGCATGCTGGCAGACCTCATCCGGCGCTGTACGTCCCTTCCGGTCGAGCAGGTTGAGGACGGGATGCGGGTCGTGCCCAACCACATCTATATCATCCCGCCCAACTGTGATATGGCTCTCATGCAGGGCAAGCTGCACTTGATCGAACCGGTGGCCCGCCGCGGCTTGCGGCTGCCGATCGACTTCTTCTTCCGTTCGCTGGCCGAAGAGCTGGCGGATAAGGCCATCTGTATCATCCTGTCCGGCACCGGGACGGACGGCACATTGGGTCTGCGCGAGATCCGGGGCGCCGGGGGGATGGTGATGGTGCAGGACCCGGTGACGGCGAAGTATGACGGCATGCCCCGCAGCGCCATAGCGACCGACATGGTCGACTACATCTTGCCCCCCGAAAAGATGCCGCAGGAGTTGGTCCGCTACACCCGCCGTTTTCTCCTACCCCACGTCACGCGTCCCGCCCGGGGGGGGATCAAAGAGACGAGCGCGATCGGAAAGATCTTTGTGTTGTTGCGCCGGCACACCAAGCATGACTTCTCCCTTTACCGGCAGAACACAATTCTGCGCCGGATCGAACGGCGGATGGTGATCCACCAAATTGAACGCGAAGCCGACTATCTACGCCTGCTCCAGCAAAACCCGCTGGAAATTGATGTCCTGTTCCGCGAATTGCTGATTGGGGTGACCAGCTTCTTCCGTGACCCCGGCGCCTTTGCGGTCCTGGAACAGCAGGCGATACCGCAACTGGTGCAGCGCCACGCAACGGATCAACCGATCCGGGTCTGGGTGCCGGGGTGCTCCACCGGGGAAGAAGCCTATTCGATTGCCATCCTTGTGCGCGAGCAACTGAACGCGTCTGCGCAGGAGCGCGACGTGCGGATTTTCGCCACCGACATCAACGATCAGGCCATCGACCGGGCGCGCGCCGGGGTCTACCCGGATAACATCGCCGCCGACGTCACGCCGGAACGGTTGCAGCGTTTCTTTGTCAAGGAAGACCACACCTACCAAGTCACCAAGCAAATCCGTGAGACGGTCATTTTTTCGACGCAAAATGTCACCAAGGATCCGCCGTTTTCTAGGATGGATTTGATCAGCTGTCGCAATCTGCTGATCTATTTTAGTCAAGAGTTGCAGAAGAGCGTCATCACCATCTTTCATTATGGTCTGGTGCGCGACGGCTATCTCTTCTTAGGGACGTCGGAATCCCTGGGCGAATTCGACCGTTACTTTCAGGCGGTGGACCGCAAAGCCAAGCTGTTTCAACGCATGGGCGGGGTCACGATCCCCCGCCGGGCGCCCGATTTTGCAGCGTCACGCTTGATGGAAACCAGCGTGCGCCCCCTACCCGACCCAGTCGCCAAGGCGCCGAGCCTGCGCGAACTCGCCGAGACGGCGCTCTTGCAGGACTACGCCCCCCCCTGTGTGATTGTGAACGAGCAAAGCGAAATCCTCTTCTTTCACGGCACGATGGCCGACTATCTCGATCCTGCGGTTGGCGAGGCCAGCCTCAACGTCGTGCGCATGGTGCGCGCCGAGCTACGCATGCCGCTCAGCGTGGCGCTGCGCACAGCCGCCACCCAAACGCGTGTAGCGGTGCATGAGCAAGTGCACTGGGCCGTGGGCGACCAGCTGCGGACTGTCGATGTGACCGTCAAACCGATACGCTCATCGGCGCCTGCCCTTCCGCTGTATATGGTGGTCTTCGAGGAGAGGGCGCCGCTCAACCGCGCCGAAACGGATGACACGCCGATCGGGCTGACCAATGAACGCGATCTGCGTTTGCAGGCCGCCGAGCGAGAATCGGCGGCTGCCCGCGAATATTTGCAGAGCACCGTCGAGGAATTGGAGACGGCCAACGAGGAGTTTCGTTCCACCAATGAAGAAATGCAAAGCACCAATGAGGAATTAGAGACGACCGAAGAGGAATTGCAATCGGTCAACGAAGAACTGCTGACGGTCAATTCGGAACTCCAAGGCAAGCTGGACGAACTGACGCAGACGAACGATGATCTCAATAATTTGCTCGCCTGTGTGGAAGTGGGGATCATTTTCCTGGATACGCATCTCAATATCCAACGCTTCAATCCCTTTGTCACGCAGATCATCAACCTGATCACGACCGATATTGGCCGGCCGGTGGGGGATATTGTGTCCAATATGCTGTATGACGACTTGGTGCGTGACGCACGCGCCGTGCTCAATACGCTGATCCCCAAAACCGTGGAAGTACAGACGCCGGAAGGGCGCTGGTTTTCGATGCAGGTCCGGCCCTATCGCACGGCTAATAACGCGATTGTGGGGTTGGTACTATCGTTTGCCGAGATCACGGCCCAAAAAGCGGTGCAGGACGAGGTTCACCTTGCCCGTGAGTACGCCCAGAACATCATCGAAACCATCCGCGAATCGTTAATCGTCCTCGATGCCGACTTACGCGTCGTTTCAGCCAGCCGTTCGTTCTATCGAACCTTCCATCTGTCACCGGCGACGGTCGAGGGGCAATCGATCTATGCCGTGGGGGATCGGCAGTGGGATATTCCGCAACTGCATGATCTGCTGGATCAACTGTTGGCCCAACGGACGGCCTTCGATGACTATCAGGTCACGCACGAATTTCCCACGCTTGGCGTCCGCGTCATGGCGCTCAACGCTCGCCTCATGTTTCATCGCGGGCATGTGCCGCATCTAATCCTGCTTGCCATCGAAGATGTCACCGCGCGCGTGGCCTGATCGAGTCTCGACCGGCGTTGAGGGAAAGGGAACCGACGATGACAGATCGACAGTGGGGTGAGACCGACCGGGGCGCGCAACGGCGCCGTGCCGAACAGGCCCTCCAGGGACGCGCCGCCGACTTGGCGGACCTTTCCGCCGAGGATGCCCACGCCTTGCTCCATG
>JBBSBO010000012.1:0-12421 GCA_038251215.1 Caldilineales bacterium | reverse complement strand
GGCGGCGTGCGCGTCGAGTTCCTGGCGCAGGAGCCGGCGCTGGACGACGCGCAGACCGTGCTGGGCGCCGTCTTCTCCAGCCCGCTGCCACAAATGCAACTGCTGCGTCGCTATGAAGAAGCCGCCGCCGCCCTCGAGCAGCACCCCCACGACGCCGCGCGCCAGGCCGAACTGACCCAGGCCGCCGCCGAGATGGACCGCACCGGCGCCTGGGCGAGCGAGACCGCGGCCAAGGCCATCCTCACGCGCCTCGGCATCCGCAACTTCGACGCTTTGGTCGGACACCTCAGCGGCGGGCAACGCAAACGTGTGGCCCTGGCGCGCGCGCTCATCGACCGCGCCGACGTCCTCATCCTCGACGAGCCGACCAACCACATCGACGCCGCTACCGTCGCCTGGCTGGAAGAATACCTGGCGAACACGCCCGGCGCGCTGCTGATGGTGACGCATGACCGCTATTTCCTCGACCGCGTGGTCAACCGCATCGTCGAGTTGGACCGGCGGCAGCTCGTCAGCTACCCCGGCAACTATTCGCAATATCTGCAACTGCACACGGAGCGGCAGGAGCAACTGGCCGATGCCGAACAGAAGCGCCAGAACTTGCTGCGTCGCGAACTCGAATGGTTGCGCCGCGCGCCCATGGCACGCGGCACCAAGCAGAAAGCGCGCTCGGAGCGCGCCGAAGAGCTGCTGCAACTGCACTACGACGGCGGCGAGGAGACAGTCTCCATCACGCTGGCGGGGCGACGGCTGGGCAATCAGGCCCTTGCCGCCACCGGCTTGACCAAGCGCTATGATGGGCACGCCGTGCTGGACGGCGTGTCGCTGCACCTGGAGCCGGGCGAGCGCATCGGCATCACCGGGCCGAACGGCGCGGGCAAGAGCACCCTGCTCGACATCCTGGCGGGCAAGCTTGCGCCGGACGCAGGCGAGGTGCGCTGGGGCGAGACCGTGCGCATCGGCTACTACGACCAGGCCGGCGAGGAGATGGACGACCACATGCGCATCCTCGAGTTTGTGGAGGAAGAGGCGCCGCTGATCCTGACCAAAAGCGGCGAGCGCGTGGAGGCGGCCAAAATCCTGGAGTGGTTTCTCTTCCCGCGCGCCGTGCAGTGGGGGCGCATCGGCAGCCTCAGCGGCGGCGAGCGGCGGCGGCTCTACCTGCTGCGCACGCTGATCCACCAGCCCAACGTGCTGATCCTGGACGAGCCGACCAACGACCTCGACATCCAGACGCTGGGCGTGCTGGAAGGCTTTATGGACCATTTCACCGGTTGCCTGATCGTGGTGAGCCACGACCGCTACTTCCTGGATCGCACGGTCGACTACCTGTGCCAGATGGAAGACGGGCAGCTAAGCCCGCGCTACCCGGGACCCTACGCCACCTTTATGGCACTGCGCGAACGCATGGCGTCCGAAGCCGCCGCCGTCGCCGGGCCGAGCATAGCCGGGCGCAAGACCGACGCGCCGATTGCAGCCCCCGTCCTCTCCGCCGCGGCGGCTCGCAAGCTGAGCTGGAAGGAAACGCGCGAACTCGAGGCGCTGACGCTGCGCATCGAGGAGCTGGAGCAACAGAAAAGCGAACTGCTCGCCGCCATGGCCGCCGGCGGCGACGACTATCTGGCCCTGCAGCGCCTGTCGGACGACCTGGACGCCGTCGAAGAGCAGCTATCCGTCGCGCTCGAACGCTGGTTCCAACTGTCGGAAATCGACGAGCAGGCCTAACGCCCAGGCAAGCATCTCACGCAATCATCTCACGCCCGCATCCATTGATTCCATTTATATGTCTGTAGAGTATATGTCTGTAGAGGAGAACTCATGGCCGACTTTGCCCGCTATCTCAACATCCGCAGCGCCCTGGCGCCGGTCCTGGCCCCGGATGGCAGCCGCGTCGCCTTCCTGAGCAACATCACCGGCAATTTCCAAGTGTGGAGCGCGGCGACGACGCCCTCGCCGGCGGACCCCTGGCCGCGCCAACTGAGCTTCTTCGCCGACAAGGTGTGGGAGCTATACGGCACGCCGCAGGCCGATCACCTGATCGCGGTCAGCGACTTTGCCGGCAACGAGCGCCAGCAGCTCTATCTGATCTCCAACTTCGGTGCATACCCCGGCGGGCACACGGTGCGTCGCCTGACAGCTAACGACGACGCCATCCACACCTTCGGCGTGTGGAGCGCCGACGGGCAGGAGATCCTCTACACCTGCAACGAGCGCAACAACGTCGATTTCGACATCTTCCGCCTGGACCTGCGCAGCGGCGACGCGATTCGGCTGTGCGAGTGTACCGGTCACCGAGCCGTTGAGGCCTGGGTGGACGACGGCCAATTCGCCCTGTCGAGCGACTCGCTCGGCAGCGAGCAGATCGAGCTGTATCTGCACGACTTGGCGAGCGGCGTTGAGCGTCACCTCACCGCGGGCCGCGCCCCGGCGCGCTACGCCGAATTCGCGGCCACGCCCCGCGCCATCTATCTGCTCTCCGACAGCACGCACGACCGCGGCGCGGTCTGTCGCCTGGACTGGCGCACGGGTGCGCTGGAAGAAGTCATCAACGCCGCGCAGTTCGACGCCTACCTGGCGGGCAGCGACGGCGAGCTGGAGCTGCTGGCGGTGGCCGCCGATGGACGCCGCGCGGCCGTGACGGTCAACGACGGGGGCTACAGCCGCCTCTTTCTGCTTGACCTGGAGCAGGGCGACATCGAGCCGCTGACGCATTTGCCCCAGGGCGTCATCACCCACATCAGCTTCGGCGCGCAGGGCTGTGAACTAGTCTTCGACTTGCAATCGCCGGTGCAGCCGGCCGACATCTGGCTGATGGACGTGGTCAGCCGCGAGTTGTTACGATTTACGCACAGCGACTGCGCCGGCATCGACCCCGCCGGCTTCGTTGCACCCGAGTTGATCCGCTTTACCACCTTTGACGGGCGATCGCTGCCCGCCTTCTACTTCCGCCCGCACACGCCGCCGCCCGCCCGCGGCTACCCCTGCATCCTCTACGTCCACGGCGGGCCTGCCAGCCAACAGCGCCCGGACTTCGACGTGCGCTTCCAATATTTCCTAAGCCAAGGCTATGCGCTGCTCGTGCCCAACGTGCGCGGCAGCACAGGCTATGGCCGCGAGTACATGCTGCTGGACGAGGTGGAGCGGCGCATGGACTCCGTGGCGGACCTCAAGGCCGCGGTCGCGTGGCTGCACGGCAGGAAGGAAATCGCGTCCGACCGCATCGCCATCTATGGGCGCAGCTACGGCGGCTTCATGGTGCTGGCCGCGCTGACCGAATACCCGGAGCTGTTCGCCGCCGGCATCGACGTGGTCGGCATTGCCGATTGGGTCACTTTCCTCGAACGCACCAGCCCCTGGCGGCGCGCGCACCGCGAACGCGAGTACGGCAGCCTGGCGCAGCATCGCGACTTCCTGCGCAGCATCTCGCCGCTGCACAAAGCCGAGCGCATCCAAGCGCCGCTGCTCGTGCTGGCGGGCGACAACGACCCGCGCGTGCCGCTGCATGAGTCGCAGCAGATCGCCGAGCGCGTCGCCGCGGCCGGCGGCATGGTGCGCTTCATCCACTACGCCGACGAAGGCCACATGTTCAGCAAGCTGCCCAACCGCATCGACAGCTTCACGCAAATGGCGCACTTCCTGCGCGAGTATTTGGCGGCGAAGGAGTAACAATACATCGCAAAGGCGCTCTTCGCGCCTTTGCGGTTTGCACTTTCGAGTGCTACACTGCAAAGGGAAGGTGTGAGCGGCAGGCGTTCTGCAAAGGGAATTGCACAGACCGCGGCCAGGCTGCATCGCCCAAATCGCTCACGGCAACGCCCGCACAACCAGCGCACAGTCACCCAACCTAACGGCCCGCGCCAGGCTGCCCATCGGGCGGCGGTTGGCAGCGGCGAAACGATCGCGATCCATGCAAGAAGTTACCTGTTTCCAGTGCCATAGCCGTGTGCGCCTCACGCCGGACGTGGACCATTGCACCGTGTGCGGCGAAGATCTGCGCGGCCTGCTGGAATCGAAGGCGATCTCGCGCTATTTCGGCGATCGCGCCGTGGAAATGGCCGCGGCCGGCGTCTTGGAAAGCGCCCTAGCTGAAGTCAAGCGCGGTTTGAGCTATGCCGACCTGGCGGACCTGCGCTTGCTGGGCGCCATTCTGGCGGAGCAATTGGGCCGCTACGACGTGATGCGCGCCCATGTGGCTGCCATCCCCGTGGACGACTCGCTGCGCAGCGAGGCCGAATGGCTGTTGCGCGCACACCAAAATCGCCAGGCCGCGCTGCGCGAAGACTTGAAACGCGAGCGGTATCCAACTTCCGCCGCGGCGCCATCCTCAACCGTGCTGGCGGATGTGCTGGGCATGCCCGCCCAGGCGCGGCGCACGTCGCCGCAACCGGCGCGACGCCCGCTGTGGGCGTGGTCAGCCGTCGCCGCCGTGCTCTTGGCGATGCTGGCGCTTTCCGGCTGGTTTCTCGTGGATCGCGGCGCGGATTACCTCGCCGGCCTGTTCGCTCGCCCGCAACCGGCGTCACCTGCTCAGCAAGCCGAGGCAGGTCCGCCGCCCGCGGCACAGCCGGATGCCGTTGCAACCGCGGCTCCGTCGGCACGCGCAGCCGCCATCCTGACGTCGACCGTGCCGACGACGCCTACGTCGGCGCTCCCCACGCCTACCGCGTCCGTGCCGTTGGATTTGGTCCTCCAAGTAACGGAAACGCCGGCGCTGGCAGACAGCAACCCCGGCGGCGCGATGATGGCCGCGGCAGCCGGGTTTGACCTGCGCAAGCTGCTGCAAAAGGCGGGTCGCCCCGACCTCGCCGAGCTGCCCATCGAGGCGCGCGTGCAAGACGGCAAGCTGACGCTGCAAGGCATCGTCTTTATGGACGTGCAGCGGCGCGATCTCTTGGCGCTGGTCGAGCAGGCGCCCGGCATTCAGGCCGTCAACGCTGTGGACTTGCTGCTGCGGCCTAAAGCCACCTACATCGTGCAAGAGGGCGACACCCTCTGGTCGATTGTGTACGACATCTACGGCAATGTCGACCGCCTGCAAGAATTCGCCGCCGCCAATCTGGACGTAGCGCCGCAGCCCGGCCTGCTGCGCGCCGGCGACGAACTCAAGGTTCCGCCGCTGGAATAGACTTCAACGCACGGCCAACCCATCGCCTCACTCCTCGCCCCCTGGTTCGCCCCACCCATTCCTTCATAGCGAGATAGGCGCAACAACCAATCCATGAGTGAATTGCCCACAGACCCCACGCCAGACTCCTTCACCGCCTTCAAGGACTCCTTCTCCTACGGCGCGCGCTCGGACCTTAACTTCAAGTTCTTGAAGAATCTGAGCGACGCCGACGCCGCCGGCTTTGTGCAAGAGCTGCTGCACCGTCTGGGCGATGCGTTCGACGACGGCGACATGAGTCGGCTGCTGGAGCATGTCCTCACGTGGCAGGCGCGCGGCTATGCCGGGGCCGGTCGCTGGACTTATGTCGACGCCCCCTTTACGCCGCTGCGCAAGCCATTGGCTGCGTCGCGGCTGGCGCTACTCACCTCCAGCGGCCATTTCGTGGCGGGCGACGACCCGCAGCCCTTCGGCATCCCGCACATGACGCAGGCCCAAGCCGAGGCGCGCATCAACGACTTCATCCAAGAAGAGCCGGTGTTATCTGTCATTCCCACGGACACGCTCACCGCCAACCTGCGCGTGCGCCACGGCGGCTACGACATTCGCAGCGCCCAGGCCGACCCCAATGTGGCCTTCCCGCTGGATCGCCTGCGTGAACTGGCGCAGGAGGGTCGCATCGGCGAGCTGGCCCCCGCCGCATATTCGTTCGTCGGCGCCTGCGCACAGACGCCGCTGCTCAAACGCATCGGGCCGGCCTGGGCGGAACTCCTGCAGGCGCAAGCCGTCGACGCCGTCGTACTCGTGCCCGTCTGACCGGTCTGTCACGTGTCCGTGGGACACGTCGCACGCCTGCTCGAAGCGCAGGGCATCGCCACGGTGGTCATTGCCGTCGCCGCCTTCCGTGAGCGGCTGGAGGCGATGAGCCTGCCGCGCCTGGTCATCACGCCGCACCTGATGGGGCGACCGCTGGGCATGCCAAGCGACGCGGCGCGGCAGCGCGCTGTCCTGCTGGCGGCTTTGGCGCTCTTGGAAAACGCAGCGCAGGGCAAGGCTGTGACCGTGATGCCGCACGCGCCCGGAAGCAGCTAGCGCAAGAAAGGCCAGCGTCGCTCAGCCTGTGGCGGCGGCCATACTGCGCAGCAGGGCATCAAGCTCCTCGCGGCAATCGGGGCACATTTCCAAATGATGTTGCACCAACGGCATCAGCGCGGCAGCGTCCTCATGCCGGCTCATCATCTCGGCAAAGACATCGAGCAGAGCGTAGACCTCATCGCACGTCAATTCTTGCGCCTGCGTATAGGTCAGGCCCATGATCAACGGCTTCATCTCGGCGGGCAGGCCCTGATCCGGGGGAACCGGCGCCAGTTCCGTTCTACGCCACAAACGTCTAAAGAAACTTCGGATGTCCACAGTCTTTGCTCTCTGTTGCTTCCATCAATTTCCCAAGCCATATCGCTTTGGAGCGCGCTAGGCCGGCAACCCCATCTGTCCGGAGGGGATTGCCGCCTACGTTGCTCTACCCCTCTGGACACAGTATAAATGGGGAATCTTACTTCCGGCCATATTTCGGTGTCGGCGCGTCCCCTCAATCCTGCCCAAACATCGCCAACAGTTCATCCAACACAATCCCTTCGTCTTCCATGCGCCGCTTCAGCCGTCGGCGACCATCGTGCAGGAGCTTATAGAGCGCGTTGCGATTCGTGCCCATGCGCTCGGCTACTTCTTGCAAGGGAGCGCCGCCATGCATGACGGCGCTCATGGCTGTGCGCTGTCGCTCAGTCAGTTCCTCGTCGATGATGCGCAAAACGGCTGCGGTCATCATTTGGGCGGTTGTCGCGTGGCTCGGGTCAGGTCTTGAATCAGCGAGCGCGGCAGGGGTAAAGTCCGACAGCCGGCTTTGGGCAACCATATCTTCCAACGAAACGTCGCGCCAGCGCCGTCGCCGCAATTCTGTCAACGCCACGCGCACGCACACCTTCTGCGCCCAGGTCGTGAAGAGGGCTTCGCCGCGATATGACGACAAGTTCTGCAAGATCTTAAGCAGGCCGTCCTGCACAAAATCCTCCAGGTCGCTCTCGGTGACGCCATAGCTGCTCAGGGCAAAGCGCAACCCGCACAGCAGCAGCCCGCGCAGATCCGCCAACGCCGGGCCGGGCGTCTTTCCGCTAAGTTGTGCGCGCCATTCTTCGTTGCTGCGATTCATAGTCGGCTAGATAGTCGGGTCGATGCGCCGGAGAGGCATATAAATTGCCGCCGGTTTACGGACAGTATAGCATCGCGCTTGCCGCGGCCAATGCAATCGCTGTTACACGCGCCGGCATACAGAGTTGGTTTCGACGCCGAATCGATGCGGCATGCGCGCAGGCGAGAGGTAAGACATTGCAGGATCAGGCCGTCTAGGGGCATAGACGGGTGATTGACCCCAATCGGAACCACACACACGAGGAGATAAATTCATGACAACTCTGGCCAACAACACCAACATGGGAACACGTTCGGCGCTTTCATCGATCACCGCCGGCGCCATCGCCGGGCTAGGCGGCGGCGTCGTTTTCGGCATGATGATGGCTCTGATGGGCATGCTTCCGATGGTCGCCATGCTCGTCAGATCGGAAAATTCGCTCGTCGGGTTTGTCGTCCACATGGTCATCAGCGCCGGCATCGGCGGCGTCTATGGGCTGGTCGCAGGCCGCTTGCCCCAAACCACCGGCGCCGCCATCGTAGCGGGCGCGGTGAATGGCCTGGTGTGGTGGGTGTTAGGCGCGCTGATCCTAATGCCCTTGATGCTGGGCATGGCGCAAATGGTATTTCAAATCGGGCAGGCGCAGTGGTTCAGCTTGATGGGCCATATTCTCTATGGCGTGGTGACCGGCTTGCTGTTTATTCCGCTCATCAAGCGCATGTAACGGGTCGGCGTTAGCTGAACGGGCCTAGAAAGGACGGGGGCATCGCGCTCGGTGCGATGCCCCCGTCCTTCGATCCGTGAAGTCTGTGCCGCGCCTAGCGCGGCGGATGCATGGGCATGACCACGTGCAGGAATTCCTCTTCGCCCAGGCCAATGGGGCGGATGGCGCCCGGACGCGTACTCTGCGTCGTCTCGAGTACGACCTGCGGCTGGTCGATCTGGCTGAGGACGTCGATCAGATAGCGCGCGTTGAAGGCGATCTCCAGGTCCGTGCCTTCCACCAGGGCGTCCAGCTCGTTGACGTTGTCGCCCATCTCGGCGCTGGAGGCCGTCAGGCGCACCTGGCCCATCTGCTCGCCGTTGCCCGGCACGACCGCCAGGCGGATGATGTTGGCGTTGTCGCGCGCAAAGAGGAAGGAAACGCGCACGGCCTTGAGCAGCGAGGCCGTATCCACCACGGTGCGCGTCGTGTGGTTCTTGGGGATGATGGCGCGATAGTCCGGGAAGCGGGCGTCGATCAGCTGGCTGACCAACTCGACGCGATGAAAGCTGCCACGCGCTTCCGATTTGCCCCAAATCTGGAAGAGGGCCTGGTTGCGCGACTGCGTGACGATCACCTGCACGGGGCGCTCTTCGTCGGCGTCGGCGCTGATGCGCGCCAGCTCGCCCAGGCTTTTGGCCGGGACAATCACGGTCATCGGCTCCTTAACCGTCGCCTTGTCCAGCACAACGCTGCGCACACTGAGCCGGTAGCCGTCGGTGGCGGCCATCGCCAGCCGCTCCGGGTTGAAGCTGACCTCGACGCCGGTGAGCGTGGGGCGACTCTCGTCGGTGGACGCGGCGAACGCCACCTGCTCGATCATCTTGCGCAGGCTCGGCGCTTCCAACTCGATGCGCGTACCCTCCAGCACCTCGGTCGACTCATCGATCTCGTGCCCGCCGCCCGCCATGGGGATGATGGGGAAATCGGCGGCGTCAATGCCCTTCATGTTGGCCTCGTAGCGGGCGCAACGCAAGTGCAGCGTCTGCGTGCGCACAGCCAACTCCAGGTCGATGCGCTCCGGCGGCAGGCTGTTGACAAACTCGCTCAGCAGCCGAGCGGGCACAGTGATGGCCCCTTCGTCTTCCACCTTGGCGCCGATCCAGCAGTTGACGCCGATTTCGAGGTTGGTGGCGGCCAAGCGCAACTCGCCGTCCTTCGCCTCGAGCAAAATGTTGCCCAGCACCGGCAGCGTGCTGCGCGATGACACGGCACGGCCAACGATCGATAGTCCCTTAGCCAAATTTTCTTGAAGACAGCTTACCCGCACTGGCCCCTCCCTGCATCACGCGCTGCTTGTGCTGAATTCGTCCCGGGCTGCCGCGCTTGCCGGCCCGCGTATAGGCATCACGAAAAATGGGCGCCGCCGAGTTGCATACCCAGACGAGCCGGTTCTTTCGGCAGCTTGCAAGGAGTATATCATAGGACTTTGCAAACTGTTAAGCAGGCAATCTTGCTCGCGCACATTCGCGTGAAATCCTGCTTGCCTGCACCCGCGTTCGAGCCTATAATCCAGCTACACGGATTGGTACAACTAGGTGCGGGCGAGTAAGTTGGAGTACGAATTTAGGCTGCGATGACCACGAAAACCAGTTTGAACCAACGCCTGCTGGACGCTATCAAACCGGCGCACAAGCCGCCGGAGCGTGAAGCGGAGCCACTCGCGGAAACGGTTGAAGCCGTCCGCGCGGCGGAAGCGCCCGCCACGCTTGTGCCGGACGAACTCAGCGAAGCGGCCCTGGTCGAGCGCGCGCGCCAAGACCCGGACGCCTTCGGCGCGCTCTACGAGACCTACCTCGACCGCATCTACGCCTATATCTACCACCGCGTGGGCAATGTGCAGGACGCCGAGGACCTGACCGCGCGCACCTTCTATCGCGCGCTCGACCGCCTGGAGACCTACGAGGACCGCGGGCTGCCTTTTTCCGCCTGGCTCTTTCGCATTGCCCACAATGTGACGGCCAACTGGCACCGCGACCGCAGCCGCCGCCATTTCCTCTCGCTCGACCGCCTGTGGAGTCACAGCCACACCGGCGATACGCCCGAACGCCAGGTCGAAAAGGCCGAGACGCAGGCCGCGCTATGGGCCGCCATCCACCGCCTGCCCGAGGAGCGCCGCAACCTGCTGCTGCTCAAGTTCGGCAGCCAAATGTCCAACGTCGAGATCGGCGCCCTGCTGCAAAAGAGCGAAAGCGCCATCAAGTCGCTCTATTTCCGCACGCTGGCCTCGCTGCGCAAAGACCTGGAAGCGCGCGGCTGGGATATGGCGGGAACCGATGCGGCCCGCGACACAGGCGATCACGCGCCGCTGGCTGAGCACGAAGACGGAGGGCCGGATGCCGAATCTGAGTAGACTGGCGCAGCGGACGCGGACGATCACGCGCCGGCAAGGCGGGCGAGGGGAGCTGTCATGCAAAATCTAGCCAAGCGACTGCACAGACCTCCGGCGGAACAGCGCTATGCCGGCGGCCGCGTGGATATGGGCAACGGGCAAGTCCTCGGCCCGGAAGATGTGCTGGATGGACACTGGAGCTATCTGCTGGCGGAACGCAGCGCGCGCGGCGCCCGCACCGTCACCGTGCAAGTGCCGGACAACTGGAGCGCCGCCATCCAGGTCATGGCCCCGGAGCTGGCCCCTTTGACCGAGCTGGCGCAAGAGGTGGCGGACGCGCTGCCCGCCGTCCACCCTGCGCCGCAGTTTCGTCGCGACCTCTACCAGGCTCTGGAGCAGACGCATCGCCAGTACAGCGCCCAGCGCGCCCTGGGCACGCGCCCGCAACATGGGGTGTGTGCGGCGCAACGTCGCCTGCCGTGGGCGGCGGCAATCCTGACGGTCATCCTGACCACGGGCCTGCTGGCGTGGTGGATCCGGCGCTGGGCGCGTCGCTCGCCGCCTGCGTCCTAACGCCTAACGAGACCATTCGCAAGCGCCAATAGACCGAAGCCGGAGCGAATGTTGCTCCGGCTTCGCTGTGTCTTTTGCAGGGAATCTGCTCACCTTCGAGGAAGCTGCCGGCTCCCTCGAAGGTAATGGGCCTTACACCACCGTGCGGTTGCGGATGTCGTCCAGATATTCCACCGCCGTAGAGAAAGCGTCGCGCTCCGCCGCTTCGCCGGAGCTGCTCGTGTCGCCGGGGGCGGAGAGGCGCGCGGGGCCGACGCCGGGCACGTCGATCATGGCCTGCGCTTCGCTCTGCGCGATCTTGAGCATGCTGTCCGCCACGGCCGCGCCCGCCATCTCGCGCTGGCGGATGGCGCTGTTGCCGAGCAGATTCTTGGTCTGTGTGAGCATGCCGATCAGGTCGTGCATGGGCTTGGCCCCTGCGCCGATGATGAAGCCGGTGATGATCACATCCCACACGCCTGGCACGCCCGCCACGAAGTTGGGCACCAACGGGCGCAGGTAATCGAAGAGACGCATCCCCGTGTAGTTGGAGATGAGGATGCCCAGCACGACGCTGAGCACGAGGCTGGTGCCGCTCTTGAACTGCACATATTGTGGCGATTTGATCTGCGCCGGCTGCCAGCGGCGAAAGTTGAGCAGAACCCAGTCGATGTAGTTCCAGATCATCTCGACGCCGCGCTCGATGGCGAGCGAGGCCGCCACCAGCGGCAGCAGGATCGGCCACAGCGAGGGCGGCGCGCTCGTCGCGGCCTCTTGCCCGTCGAAAGCCGCCTGCGCAGGCGCGGCCCAGGCCATCGCCGCGACTGCAGCCGCCGTCAGGGCGGCAAGCCGCGTGCGCGGGCGGCGTCCTGCGAGCGCGTCTGCCGGGAATTGACCAATTGATTGCATGGAGTATTCCTTCCTCCTCAATGGCTGCTTGTAGTTGCCGTGCAGCTAGGCCAGGCGCGCCAACTCGACGAGCAGGCGCACGCCATAGCCCGTCGCGCCCTTGGGGTTGAGCGGGTTGGCGTCGGCGTCGGTCCACACCATGGCCGCGATGTCCAAGTGCGCCCAGGGGTAGCCCTCGGTGAAGTGTTCGATGAACTTGGCGCTGGTCGAGACGCCGCCTGCGCGGCTGCCGATATTGTTGACCTCCGCCATGTCGCTCTTGATGTCGTCGGCATACTCGCTGTACATGGGCATGGGCCACAGGCGCTCGCCGCTGTGTTCCGCCGCAGCCAGCAGGGCGCTCTGCAGGGCGTCGTCATTGGCGAACAGCCCCGCAGCCTGCCGGCCCAGGGCAATGCCGATGGCCCCGGTGAGCGTCGCCAGATCCACCACTGCTGCCGGCTCGAAGCGCGCGGCATAGCCCAGCGCGTCGCCCAACACAAGCCGGCCCTCGGCGTCGGTGTTGAGGACCTCAGCCGTCTTGCCCGTGATGCCGGTGATGATGTCGCCCGGGCGATAGGCTTTGCCGTCCGGCAT
>JBBSBO010000011.1:0-12422 GCA_038251215.1 Caldilineales bacterium | reverse complement strand
CTGCAGGCGGCGGAGAATGAGGGAGTCGGCGATCACGGCAAGCAGAATCAGCAGGCCCTGCACGGCTAGCTGCCAAAACGGCGAAATACGCACCAGCGTCAGCGAGTTATCGATAACGCCTAGCAGCAGCGCGCCCACCAGTACGCCGGGCACGGTGCCGCTGCCGCCCAGGATATTGACGCCGCCCACCACCGACGCGGCTACGGTTTGCAGCTCGAAACCCAACGCCGTATTGGTCTGCGCCGCCTCGAAGCGCGAGGCCCACAGCACGCCCGCCAAACCGCAGGCAATGCCGGAAAAGACGTAGACCATGAAGATCACGCGCTGCGTGCGGATGCCGGCCACCTGCGCCGCGTCCGGATTACTGCCCACGGCGTAAATGTTGCGCCCGGCGCGCATGTAGTTGAGAAAATAGAAGACGATCACGGCGACGAAAATCGCAACTAGGACCAGATTAGGCAGGCCCAGCGGCGTCCCCTTCGCCAACTGTTTAAACGCGGCGGGCATCTCAAAAGCGTTGATCCACGTGCCCTGGCTGTACAGAAAAACCAGGCCGCGATAGATGCTGAGCGTGCCCAGCGTGGCGATGATCGGCGGCACGCCGCCCACGGTGATCACTAGGCCGTTGAAGCTGCCCAGCACGCTGCCCAGCGCCATGCCCAACAACACCACGACAAAGAGCGAAAGCTGCGGGTTCTCCCTAATCACAAACGAAACCATCATGGCGACCAGGCCGATCATCGAACCGACGGACAGGTCAATGCCACGCGTGATGATAACCATCGTTTGCGCCAACGCCACGATCACCAGGATGGAAATGTTGAGGAGAATGGCCTGGAAGTTGTCCAGCGTCAAGAAGTAGGGGCTGCGCAAACTGACCACGAGTACGAGCAGCACGATGAAGATGCTGATGCCGGCCTCGCGGAATTTTGCCAGCGTGAGGAATACGCTCGATGTGGGGGCGCGATGTGCAGGCTGTGCGCTCACGGTTGCCTCATGCGGGTGTCAACGACTGGGTGGCGGCGGTCATAATCACTTCTTGACTTGCTTCGGCTCGGCTGAACTCGCCGGTCATACGGCCCTCGCGCATAACCAGGATGCGGTCGCTCATGCCGAGGATTTCGGGCAGTTCCGAGGAGATCATCAGAATAGCCATGCCCTGTTGGGCGAGTTCACTCATCAGACGATGCACCGCCGCTTTGGTGCCGACGTCGATGCCGCGCGTCGGCTCGTCCAAGATCAGAATGCGCGGGCGGGTGCTCAGCCATTTAGCCAGCACCACCTTCTGCTGATTGCCGCCCGATAGCTCGCGCGCCTTCTGCCAGACGCTGCCGGCCTTGACTTCCATCTGCGTGGCGGCCTCGGCGGCGGCGTTGAGCGTCGCTTGGCTGTCGACCCAGCCGCCTTTGGCGTAGTTGGGCAGCAAGGGCAGCGTGATATTCACCGCCAGGTCCATGGGCAGCACCAGACCGTGATGCTGGCGGTCTTCCGGCACATAGGCCAGCCCCAGGCGAATCGCCTCCTTGGGGTCTGGGATCGTGATTGCCTGCCCGTCGATCCTGATCGTGCCCGACGCGGGCGGCGTAATGCCGAAGATGGCGCGCGCCACGTCCGTGCGCCCTGCCCCGATCAAGCCGGAGAGGCCCAGGATCTCGCCCCGGCGCAGCTCGAAGGAGATGTCCTCGAAGACGCCGGGCAGGCTCAAAAGCTCGACCTCGAGCACAACCTCGCCCGCTTCCACGTCCAACTTGGGAAAGAGATTGTCGACGGTGCGCCCCACCATCATGCGGATCAGGTCTTCGCGCGTCACGTCAACCATGCTGCGCGTATCCACATAGGCGCCGTCGCGCAGCACCGTCACGCGGTCCGCCAACTCAAACAAATCCTCCAGGCGGTGCGAAATATAGATGATCGCGGTCCCCTCGGCGCGCAACTGATGGACGATGCGAAAGAGGTCCTCCACTTCGTTCAATGTAAGGGAGGAAGTCGGCTCGTCCATGATCAGGATGCGCGCGTCCACGGAGAGCGCGCGGGCGATCTCGACCATCTGCTGCTGCGCCACGCTGAGGCTGCGCGCCTTCTGCTTCAGGTCCAGATGCACGCCCAACCGTGTCAACAGCGCCTGCGCCTCGGCAGCCATGCGCGACCACGCCACACGCCCGCCTGCGCCGGTGGGTTGCCGTCCTACGAAAATGTTCTCGGCAATGCCGAGGTCAGGAAAGAGACTCGGCTCTTGATAGATGGCGGCGATGCCGTGTTCGCGCGATTGGCGCGGGTCGGCAAAGCGGACTTCCTGCCCATCGAGAACGATTTCGCCGCTGTCCGGCTGATGCACGCCCGTGATCACCTTGATCAGCGTGGACTTGCCGGCCCCGTTTTCGCCCAACAGGGCATGGACTTCACCCGGATAGAGGTCGAAGGAGACGCCGCGCAGAGCGTGGACGCCGGCGAAGCTTTTGCTGATGTCGACCAGGCGCAGAAGGCTGTCAGGCATAGGCTATCTCGAGCTGTCTCAGGTCACCTAATAGGGTCGTCTGTTGTGGAGAGATCACTACATTCGGATCATCGGCGGGCCGATTGCGCGAGCGGATGGGGATCACGGCAACTTCTCGTGTATCATAGCACGCGCAATCGACTTCTACCAACCGCAATGTTGCCCTGTGAACTAAACGAACCCCTGCTCCATCATCGCATCCGCCACACGCACGAAGCCGGCAATGTTGGCGCCCATCACATAGTTGCCGGGCATGCCATAGTCAACCGACGCCTTGTACGCCGCCTCATGGATCGACTGCATCAGATAGTGCAGCCGCTCATCCACCTCGGCAAAGGTCCACGAAACGCGCATGGAGTTCTGGCTCATTTCCAGACCGCTGGTGGCAACGCCGCCGGCATTCGCCGCCTTGCCGGGCGCGTAGAGAATGCCCTGCTTCACAAAGAGATCCGCCGCTTGCGGCGTAGTCGGCATGTTGGCGCCCTCCGCCACCAGTCGACAGCCGTTGCGCAAGAGCGATGCAGCGCTTTGTTTGCACAGTTCATTTTGTGTGGCGCAGGGGAAGGCCGCGTCACAAGGGATATCCCACGGTTTTTCGCCGGGATAATAGGCTACGCCGTAGCGTTCGGCATATTCCTGAATGCGCCCGCGGCGCTCGTTCTTCAATTCCATCACGTAGGCGAGCTTATCCTCGTCGATCCCATCCGGGTCGTGGATATACCCGTTGGAATCGGACAGCGTGACGGGCTTGGCCCCAACTTGCAGCAATTTCTGCACGCCAAACTGAGCCACGTTGCCGGAACCGGAAACAACGCAGGTCTTGCCCGCTAGCGAGTCGCGCTGCAACGCCAGCATTTCCTGCGCAAAGTAGACCATGCCATAGCCCGTCGCCTCCGGGCGCACCAGCGAGCCGCCCCATTTGACGCCTTTGCCCGTGAGCACGCCGCTGAATTCGTTGGTCAGCCGTTTGTATTGGCCGAACAGGTAGCCAATCTCGCGCCCGCCCACGCCGATGTCGCCCGCGGGCACGTCGACCAAGGGGCCGATATGGCGCGCCAATTCGGTCATGAACGACTGGCAGAAGCGCATTACCTCGTCGTCGGACTTGCGGTGCGGGTCAAAGTCCGAGCCGCCCTTGGCCCCGCCCAGACTGAGAGTCGTCAACGAATTCTTGAGTGTCTGCTCAAAGCCCAGGAACTTGAGAACGCTGAGGTTAACGGTGGGATGAAAGCGCAAGCCCCCCTTATACGGGCCAAGCGCTGAGCTAAACTGCACGCGGTAGCCGCGATTGACCTGGCAATTGCCGTTATCGTCGATCCACGGCACGCGGAACATCACCACCCGCTCCGGTTCCACCATGCGTTCCAGTAACCCAGCTTTGCGATAACGAGGATTGCGCGCCAATACCGGCTCGATCGCATCCATAACCTCGTCAACTGCCTGCAGGAACTCGGTTTGATGTCCGTCTTTCTGATGCAACTGGGCCAGCACTTCGTCCTTGTACGAACCGTTCATCGTCGACATTGTCCAGCTTCCTTTCACGGTTTGAATCGAGGGGGCGTCATTGCCGGAATGGAGAGCAGACATGCCCTGAATTTGAGTCTGTAGGCAACACGTCGCCGGAGCTTTGCATAATAAGAACAGATGATATGAACAGAGATGACATGTTATGACCATCGCAAAGATGGTAAAAGATTGCAGTCATCCTGACAAAATTCGCTAGGCCTAAAGTTCAATTCCGGCAAGACAGGCAAGCAACGCGCGGCGCTCTCGGGTTTGCTGCCTGCAAGCGCTAGGTTCATCCTTTGCAGCAACGCCGCGCCAGATTCGTGCATTCGCGCCGCCTTCGTACAACAGATGTCCTAGTGGTCACATCCATAGTTGTCATATAATGGAGATGCTGGCGAAACGCCGCCCGCTTCATCCATCTCATCCGCCCAGGAGGGAATGATGGACATGGCCGAACTGACATGCGGCGATGTGCCCGCCTTTGCCACGGTCCGCGCCCGCAACAAAGAGGATGTAGGGCTGCGCGTGCCGTACGTGGTGCGCAGCTATGTCAACGGTGCAGCGCTCTCTGTACCTGTGTAGAGTGATAGGATTCGCGAATGATACGATTCAACCAAAAAGGTCGGGAGGCGACACCCTCTTCTTGACCCGTCTCAGATTGGAGGAGATCTGATGAGAAATACCCGAAGCGTCATCATGTGGATATGGCTCGGCATGCTGATTACTGCGGCCGCAGCGCTCGCGGCGTGTGTGCCTGTCTCCGCGCCGACCCCGGCGGGGCCTACCGCTGAGCCTGCCCAAGCCGGAATGGCGAACCCCGCCTCGCAAAACTGCGTCGATCAAGGCGGAACCCTGACGATCGAGGCGCGCGGCGACGGCGGTGAATTCGGCGTCTGCACCTTCGAAGACAACCGCCAATGCGAGGAATGGGCCTTGTTCCGCGGCGAGTGCCCGGTCGGCGGGGTCAAAGTCACCGGATACACTACGCCGGCGGCGCGCTACTGCGCCATCAGCGGCGGGAGCTACAGCGTCACCGCCAACAGCGGGGCAAGTGACGAGCAGGGGACATGCACCTTGCCCGGCGGCGCCGAGTGTGACGCCGCAGCCTACTACGACGGCACGTGCGATGCATCGTCCGCAACTACGCCGGGGGACGCGCCGGCGACCGATGACGCGGCGAGCGCAGACATTACCGCCACGCAAGTCATCACCTACGCGCCCGAGCCGCCCAGCGGCGAGCCGCAGGCGGGGAACTGCTGGACCAACTCGATCAGCGTCTGGCGCGCCGATGCCTGGCGTTGCATGGTCGGCAATATGATCTATGATCCGTGCTTCAGCACAGATGCCGGTGTCATCTGTGGGGCCAACCCGATGTCGCCTACCGCTACCTTCGCGCTTACGCTGACCGAGCCTCTGCCGGCGCCCGACGCGCCGCAAGACATGGGCGCGAGCGCGTGGATGGTGAAGCTAGCCGACGGCGCAGTGTGTGAGTTCGCCACCGGCGCCACCGGCGGGGTGGGCGATGAGCGCATCAACTACTTCTGCCCCAGCCCCACGCCGGGTGAGTCTGTGGTGATCTTGGGCGATCTCCAGCCCGGACAGGTGTGGACCGCCCACCGTGCCGTCATCACCGGCAACATGCCGGACCTGCAGGTGCTCGAGTCGTCGATGGAGCCTATCGCCACCGTCTGGCGCTAGGCGGACCTGCCGCCTGCATAGGCGATCACTGCTCAGGCGCGGCTTGTCAGTTCGTGCCAATAGGAAGGCGCCGGGCGGTGATCGTCGAAGGCAACGCGTTCGCCTTTGTCGCAGTAGCTATACACTGTGGCGGCGATGGGCAGGTCGAAGCCGCCTTCTTGTGCTGCGTCGATAAAATAGGGCAGTTCGCGGAACTTGACGCCGACGTTCTCACCGCCGCTGCCGACGATGCGCTGCGCCGTGTGGTGAAAGTCGGCGCGATAGCGCCCTTCGTGCCCGATAGCCTGTTGAATAATCTGGGCGTCCACCCCCGAGTTGACGCCGAAGGAAATCGCCTCGAGGCAGGCCGCCTCGACCAGCCCCATCATCAGCTGGTTGACGCCCTTCACCACCTGCCCGCTGCCCGCCGGTCCACAGTACGTCAGCCGATCCGCCCCGCCCACGGCGTGCAGGATGGGCAGGCAACGTTCGACGGTCGCGGCCTCGCCGCCCACGAACATGTACAGCCGGCCCAGTTCGGCGCCGCGCCCTCCTCCGCTCACTGGCACGTCGAGCAAATCGACGCCGCGCTCGGCCAAACATGCAGCCAAACGGCGCACTTCCGGCGGCGTCACCGTGCCGAAATCTATCAATATTTGGCCGCGTCGCACATAGGGCAACGCCTCGTCTTCGACGAGCGTCACCCACGACGTCGAGCTGGGCAGGCTCGTGGCGATCACATCGCAGCGCTGCACGACGTCGGCCACACCCGCCCCGGCTTCTGCGCCGGCGTCAACGACATGCGCCAGCCGCTCGGCATCTTGATCATAGCCAATCAGCGGATAGCCGGCACGCAGCAGGTTGCGCGCCATCGGCCCGCCCATTTCGCCTAGCCCGATAAAACCAATCGTCGGGAGATTCGTCATTAGGGTTCCTCAATTCTAAGTAGTTTTGCGTTGGAATCGAACAGCCGAGATTGGTCGGGGATCTTCGCTTCCGGCTAACCCTTCAGCCCGCTAGTCGAGATGCCTTCGACTAGTTGCCGCTGGGCAAGGATGAAGAAGACGAAGACCGGCACGAGCGACAGGATCGACATAGCAAAGAGCGGGCCATAGGAAGTCGCGCCCATCGAGTCGACAAAGGCCCGCAGCCCCAGCGGCACCGTCCACAGGCTGATGCTGTTCAGGTAAAGCAGATTGCTGAAGAAGTTATCCCAGTTCCAGATGAAAGTGAAGATAGCGGTCGTCACGAGCGCGGGCTGCGCGATGGGCAGAATCACCAGCGTGAAGATCTGCCACGGGTTCGCCCCATCTACCATGGCTGCCTGATCCAAGTCAAGCGGAATGCCGCGGATGAATTGCAGGATCAGGAAGATGAAAAAGGCGTTCGTCGCCAAAAAGTTGGGGACAAACAGCGGCAAGAAGGTGTTGACCCAGCCCAGCCTATGAAAGAGTACATACTGCGGAATTAAGGTCACATGATAGGGCAGCATAATGGTCGCCAGCATCACGGCGAACCAGAAGCGCTTGAACGCGAAGTTAAGGCGCGCAAACGCGTACGCCGTGATCGAGCACGACAGCACATTGCCCACCACTGTCAACCCGACAACGATGAAGGAGTTGATATAGAAGCGCGTGAAGGGCACCCGTAACGCGGTCCAGCCGCGTGTGTAGTTCTCCAGCGTAAACTGCGCAGGCCATAGGCTCAGGTTGCGGAAGATCAGCGCCTCGGGCTTAAACGAGCTGCTCAACATCCACAGCAGCGGGTAGAGCATCGTCGCCCCGCCCAGCAAGAGCAGGAAATGCGTGACAAATTTCAGTCGCTGCGCACTATCACGAGCGTGAGACGAGCTCGCCTTGGTCAAAGCGGGTTGCGCGATGTTCATTTGGCTTCATCCTCGTAATACACCCAATAGCGGGACGAAAGAAACGCAACAGCCGTGAAGACGGCGATCACCACGAGCAAGATCCAGGCCATCGCTGAGGCGTAGCCCATGCGGAAGTTGCTGAAGCCCTGCTGATAGAGATAAAGCGTGTAGAACAACACAGCATCTGCCGGGCCGCCGCCGCCGCCGCTAATGATAAAGGCTGGCGTGAACGCCTGGAACGCGCTGATCATCTGCATAATTAAGTTGAAGAAGAGGATCGGCGTCAGCAGCGGTAACGTGATACGGAAGAACTTAGCCACGCTGCGCGCGCCGTCAATCTCCGCCGCCTCATACAGTTCGGGCGGTATCTGCTTCAGCCCCGCCAAGAAGATCAGCATGGGCGAGCCAAATTGCCAGATACGTAATATGATCAGCGTATAGAGCGCCGTGCTAGGCGTGCCAATCCAACTCATGCCCTGGATGCCGAAGACGGCCAGAAATTCGTTGAACAGCCCTTCCAGTCCGAAGACTTGCTTCCATAGAATGGCGATAGCTACGCTGCCGCCCAGGAGCGACGGCAAGTAATACACGGCGCGATAAAAGCTAAGCGCGCGCAGCCCGCGGTTGAGGATCGCCGCCACAAACAGGGCGAAGACCAACTGCAACGGCACCGACAACAGCACATAGCGCGCCGTCACGCTGGCAGCCGTCGCAAAGCGAGTGTCACGCGTCAGCAAGCGCTGAAAGTTATAGAGTCCGTTGAATTCGGGCGGCGTCAGCAAATCATAGTTGGTGAACGACAGATAGGCCGACGCCAGCATCGGCCCCACCGTAAAGACGAACAAACCGACCAGCCACGGTAGCAGGAACAGATAACCCACCAAGTTCTCTTTGGCACGGCGACTGAGGCGCGAGGAAGCTCCAGTCTGCGCCGGCGAGCCGGGGACGGTCAAGGAGTCACTCATGGATGTTTCCCTCCGAGCAACGCCGAGCGGCGAGGCGCCCTGTAAACTCGAACCAAGGCGCCTCGCCGGCTCGGAGATCGACTACTGGTTCAGGATGAAGTCGGCTTCTTCAAAGAAACCTTGCACGTCGTCGTCCAATGTCAGGTTGCCGAACGCCATCTCGGTGTAGAAACGCTCAAAAGCTGCAAGAGTCTCACCGCCGCGGGGAGGCTGATAGCCCTGCGGAATGGCATTGGGGGCAATGTAGGCCATCATGTCGGCCAAGCGCTGATCGGCAGGCTGTGCCGCCTCGCGCACCATGACTGCGTTGTCAGCATTGCCGGGAGGGCCATGCTCACCGTTGAAGATGCGGGCGACGTCCTTGTCATTCACAAACCAGTTGAGGAATGCGGCGGACTCATCTACCTTATCCGTGGTGGACGAAAGCGAGATATAGGCGCCGTCCACCGTGTAGCCAAAGGGATCGTCGGGGTTGTTGCTGTGCGGGAAGGGGGCCAACCCGAGCTGGGTATCCATGTTGGCCTGATAGAGCTTGTGCTGGTTGCCAGACTGTACCTGGATCGCGATCTTTCCCTTGACTAACAGGGAATCCGCATGGCCCAGGCTGCCGGTTTCCTGCGTCACCGCCGCCGGCGGCATCGCGCCTGCTGCGCGGAGTTCTTCCCACATCGCCCAGTAGTCGTGCAGGTCCTCGGGGGCGAACCCTAGTTGATCGCCATCGAAGAAATTCTTATCGCGCTGGCGCAAGAACACGCGGAAGCCGCGCGTATCGTTGCCGCTGTCGGAAATAGCATAGCGGTCTTCGCCCAAACCGGCTGCCAGAGCCTTGACCGTATCCATCCACTCGCTCCACGTCCAATCAAAGGTCGGCTCCGCCACGCCAACCTCCTCGAAGAGCACGGGATTGTAGTGCATGCCCACCGAGGAATTGCCTAGGGTGAGCATATAGATCTTGTCATCGATCTTGCCGGTGTCGATAATGCCCTGCGGCCATTTGCTGAGATCGATTTGGCCCGACTCGACCAGCGGCGTCAGGTCCATCAGCGCGCCGCGATTGCCGTAGTCGTAGAGAAAGTTCGGGTGCGTGTGGATGATGTCGGGCGCGTTGCCGCCGGCGACCTGCGTCGCCAGCTTCTCCCAATATGCATCCCAGCCGGCGAACTCGCGCTCAATGACGATGTTGGGATTCAACTCCTCATACATATCAGCCAGTTCGTTGTACATGTTATGGCGCGGCTCATTGCCCCACCATGCCAAGCGCAGTGTTGTCTTTCCCGCGGCGGCGGGTGCTGCCTCGGCCGCGGACTCCGCAGCAGTTGGCTGTTCCCCGCCGGCCGGCGCAGCCGCCGGGGCAACGCAGCCGCCCACCAGGAATGCCAGCAACAGCACGGCGGTAAACAGCACGCCCATTGGGCGCAATCTACGGCTTTGCTTCTTGTGGCTCATTGCTTACTCCTCCTTCAGTTGATTAACCAGCTTGAATCAGTTGATCCGCAGCTTCCAAAACCACCCGTGCGCATTGCGCAAGCGCAGTTGTGCACGGAAAAACACTTGCCTCAAATCTCGGCCTCTCTGTGTTACCGCGAGTCGAGCCTCACACATCTCAAACCGGCAGAGGGTGGCCGGCTGTGTTCGTCTCGTAGCGGCTAAACATTTCTTTGGCCAACTGCAAGTCCGCAGGGATCGTGCTTGTATCCGCCTGCGGAGACAACTCGACTGTGATGAAGCCCTCATAGCCAAGCGCCAACATGCGATCGATCACATGAAAATTGTCCGTTGTGCCCTCGCCGAAGCGCACAAATTCTTTGCGGCCAAAGCCTTTGTTATCTTTGACATGGATGTGGTTGATCTTCAGCCGGAAGCGGTCGATCAGAGCATCCATATCGACGCCGGCCGCATCGAAGTGCCCGGTATCCAGACAGATGCCCACGTTGGGCGAGTCGATCACATCGAAGATGCGGGCGTAGTCTTCGATGTTTTCCAAGTTGTTGCCGGCGTGGTTTTCCAGGCACACCAACACGTCTTTTGCCTCGGCAACGGGCGCAATCTCGCGCAGCACGGTTACGATGGCGTCCAGGCCGCCCTCACGGCCGCGGCCTGCACCCGTGAACGAAATGCGGCGGCAGCCGACTTCGCGCGCCGCGTCGATGATGCGCAGTTTGTGCGCCACATCTTTGCTCAGGTCACGTGCATTCTCCGCGCCGAAGCCCACGCCATGAATACAGGCGGGCCAGATGCTGCGCTCGGCACATCGTTCTTTCAGGTCGTACATCTTGGCCGGCGTGATCGCCGACGGATACCAGGCGTTGAACTCGATGTAGCGATAGCCCAAGTCGGGCATGATGCGAAAACTCGCACGGAAATCCTTGTCGTCAAACCCGTCACACGAAATAGTGGCGCAGGCCAACCCGATCATCAGCGGTTCCTCACCTTCTGCTTAAGACTTGCCGCGTTCGGCGGCGAGAAAGCCGGCAATGCACTGCTCGGCTACGCGATGGTTGATCTCATCATTCATGGCATGCACCGCGGCCGGATCGCGGCTGCGCAACGCGTTCACAATGGCTGTGTGGTCGCGCACGCCCTGCCAGTGATCATAGTCGGGCATGGTCACCGTGTGATAGTGGAAGACCATGGCGCACTGCACGGCGATGTTTTGCCACATGCGCAGCAAACGCTTGTTGCCTGCCATCTCTACTAGGCTCTCATGAAAATCATGGTCAAGCCGCGTGTGCCGTTCCCTTTGCATCTGTTTGATAGCGCGTCCCAGTTCCTCGATCTGCCCTTCTAACTGCGCGAAATCATCCTCGCGTAGGCGGTCAATCACCAGGTCTTCGGCAAGATTTTCGAGGCCGGAGCGAATGACGAAGATCTCATGAATCTCCGGCGGCGTGAATTTTGTAACGAACCAGCCGCGGTTGGGGTAATGGCGCACGAGGCCGTCGCGTTCGAGCAGACCCAGCGCCTCGCGCAGCGGCGTGCGGCTGATGTTGAGCAGATGCGTCAGCTCGCGCTCCTGCACGTGGTCGCCAGGCTTCAGCCCTCGCTCCAAGATGGCCTCGCGCAGCTGCTCGTACACCTGCTCGCGCAGAGTGACAGGCTCAACACGAACCATTGTCTGGCTTAATATCTCGTTAGCTGAAACTGTCATGATCTTTCCGATCGATGGCGACAACATGCACGGCTTGGCGGCTGAAACAACGGCGCGCTTCCGCTTACTCGGCCTGGGTAAAGTCCGGCAGACGCACAATCGCGCCGCCTTGCTGGGCGGACTGATGCGCGCAGATGCCCACGCACGTCCAGTTGGCGCTCGTGGCTGCGTCCGGCCAGGGCGCCTTGCCCTCGATCAGCGCCGACACGAAAGCATTGACCAAATGCGGGTGCGAGCCGCCGTGCCCGCCGCCCTGGATGAAGGAAAGATGGCCCGCGTCCTGGATCGTGGTTGTGAAGCGGCGGATCGGCTCCGGCAAGCGCTGGGCATAGTCCGGCACGGAGACGCGCTGCGGGATTTCGGGCTCCGGCTTCTTGGCCGTGTGGATCAGGTGCTCTTCGCCTTCGACCAACGCCCACTCGAAGCTCTTCTTCGTGCCATACACATCAAAGGATTCGCGATATTGGCGCGCTGTATCGAAAAGGAAACGCCAGATGTGCGCCGCAATGTCCGAGTCTTTGATCTTGATGTGGCAGGACTCGACGGCAAAGGAGTTGCCCGACTTCTGCGCCAAGCGCTCATTGATGGCGCCGGAGCCGAAGCAGGAGACATACTCGGCGCGCCCCTTGACCAAGCCCAGCACGGGCGATACCACGTGCGTGGCATAGTGCATGGGGATCATCCGTTCCCAATATTCGGGCCAGCCCTCCATATCCTGCGGGTGCGACGCCTGCATATACTGGATTTTGCCCAGTTCGCCCT
>JBBSBO010000010.1:0-12592 GCA_038251215.1 Caldilineales bacterium | reverse complement strand
TTGCTGCAACATCTGGAGCAGGTTGCTGGTCACCCAGTAGAGCGACAGGCCTGCGGGGACTTGCAGCGTGAAGAAGCCAAACATGAAGGTCATCATGAGGCCAATCTGCTTGGTCATGGCGCCGCCCTGGCCGCCGGTATCCGGCGTGGCGGGCGTCATCCACTTCTGCATGATAAACTGGCTGACGACGAGCAGGATCGGCAGGACCATATACGCGGCAAGCGTGGCATAGTCGCCCGCGTTAAAGGCTTCGCTGATCCAACTGAGGCCCTGCGAGTAGGCGGGAAAGCCCAGGTCGGGGATCCAGAAGAAGCGAGCGTTGTCCAGCGCCGGCCCCAGGGCGACGAGCGCGGCATAGAGGCCAAAGAGGATGGGCATCTGCACCACCAGGGGCAGACAGCCGCTGAGCGGGTTGACGCCTGCCTCCTTATACAGCTTCATCTGTTCTTGCGAGATCTTCTCGCGATCCTTGCCGTATTTCTTCTGCAACTCTTGCAGCCGCGGCTGGATATCGCGCTGCGCCGCCATGCCGCGCATCTGCGTCACGGTGAGCGGCAGGGTGATCATCTTGATGATCAGCGTGAAGAGGATGATGGCGAAGCCCCAGCTATAGGGGACGTTCATGCCCTCCAGGAAATCGTTGATCCAGATCAGCGCCTTGGCCAGGGGCCAGACGACGATTGTCTGCCACCAGCCATCGGGCGGCACTTGGGTGACATCGACGCCCGCGCGCTGCACACCGCAGCCGGATAGCAGCAGCATGGCGAGTACGGCGATGAGTAGGATTAGCCAGGTTTTACGTTTCACGTGTGTTCAGTTCTCCTCGCGCACGGCCCCATGCGGCGCTTGTCGCTACACAGCGGATTGAGCAGCCGGATTAGGGCACCGGGTCAAAGCCGCCGGGGTTCCACGGGTGACAGCGTGCGATACGTCTGATGCCAAGCCAGCCGCCTTTGGCGACGCCATAGCGCTCGATTGCCTCGTAGGTATAGGCGGAGCAAGTTGGGTAGAAACGACAGCTGCTGCCCAACAGAGGCGAGATAAAGCGCCGGTAGAATTGGATCAGAAAAAGTACGACCGTTTTCATAGATGTCGTTTGATCTGCCAATCTTCCGGGAAGCTTGCAGCTTCCTGAAAGATGTTACGCGTCGATCCACTATCCATCTTGCCGTCAAGCGGCGCCGTCCGCTTCGCCGCGAGGCGGGCCGTCCTGCAACAAATGCGCCCGCCGGATCAGGCGGGCGCAGGCGGCATCCATCTCGTGATAATCCGCGCTGCGAATCGGAAACTTGGCGATGAACACGATATCCCATCCGGGCTGTATGGCGTCCATGCGCAGTCTGACGGCTTCTCGCAACCGGCGTTTGATGCGGTTGCGCTCGACGGCATTTCCGATTCGACTGCTGACAGAAAAGCCAAAACGGCTGTAAGGCAGGTCGTTCGCCAGGGCGCACAGCACGAGCAGCTTGCTGTTATGCGACTGACCATGGCGGCGAATTTCCTGAAACCGTTTGTTATCCCGGACTCGATAGCGTCGCTTCACTCTGAATAGAACAGCCGGTCGTCCGCCCTGTAGCCCGCATACTGTAGCTCGCATAGGCAAGCGTGCGCGTGTGGGCGCTTATACGCCTGGTGCAGCGCGCAGGCCATGCATGGCGCAAACAGGACAGCCGGAACCGGCTAGTCTGAAGCTAATCTTTGATCGACTTGCGCGGCGTCAACTGCACGCTGATGTTGGCGCGGCCGCGCAGGCGTCGTCGCTTGAGCACGTTGCGCCCGCCGGGGGTGCGCATGCGCACGCGAAAACCATGAGTTTTCAGTCGTTTACGGACTTTGGGCTGCCATGTTCGCTTCGGCATTTCCTACTCCTTGTGAGCTTCTATCGGGTCGCGGCACAGAGCCGGATGGTCGCAGTTCAATCCGTCGTTCAATCAACGCCTAAAATCAACGTCTAATGATGCCTAATGATCGATGCCTATCCATGCCTAATGATAGCCGTACAATCAACCGCGGCATCGACGCGCCATTATAGGCGCGCCACGGTCAGACTGTCAAATCGCGGCGGCTTTCCCGCTGTGTCGCTTTTGGGCCTGTGCAGCCGGCTGGATAGGCGGGTGCGCACAGGCGCGGTGGCCGGCGCGGAGGGCTGGAACCATGCCGCATATGATCGTAAGAGTTGCCGCCAAACTTTGCGCCAAACTTTGCGCCTAGAGCCGCCGCGCATATGATATACTGCCTGGCAGCTTGCTTGCCAAGTCCTGCGGGGCCTGCTTGCCTGTCGCGTCTTGCTTGGCAACGTAAGGCAGTGGTGGTAGGATGGGGCAATGCAGCCAAGTTTCACTGCATGGAGGTGAGATGACAGCAGAGTCCGAGCGCAGCGCTTCGGATGGCAGGTATCCGTCACGTTCAGGTCCCAAGCCTAATCCCGACCCCGATCTATCGGCGCTTCCGGACGACAGCCCAGAGCTGTTGCGCTGGCGCGCCGACGCGCTGATGGAGGAAATGATGTTGGGCGCGGTCGACGTGTCGGCTGCCGATAGTAGTCGCGCGCCTGCGTCGCCCGCAGCGCCGGCGGATGAGGCGGGCGGGGCGTTCGCGCCGGAAGAGGCGCCCGCCCCTGATCCTTGGCCCGCCTCGCCTACGCAGAACGGCGCCGGGCAGGCCGAGAACGGCTTTGATGCCGGCGTGCAATCCGCCCCTGCGCCCGCGTCCTACCCGCGCCCCAACCGGGGACCTGCGGGCATTTCTGATTCCGGCGAGTGGCGGACGCGCGCGTCCTCGCTGGGGGCATCTGCGCGGGACGGGACTGCGCGTGACGAAGCCTCACGCGCTAACGGACCTGCCGCCGCGCCCGCGTCTCCAAGCGCCGGCTCTACGCCTTCCCCCGCGGCGACGCCTACGCCGGACTGGCGCATTGTCTCCGGCACAGGCGCCAGCCGCGCCACGGATGCGGGCAGCGGCGAGTATTCGCCGCCCTCTTATGGCGCGACGGGCTATGAGGCGGTTGCGCCGCAAAAGTGGCAGCCGGAGTTTTCCGACGAGGAGAGCGACGCCGGCGGCGCACGCACGCCGCGGCCGACGGATGCTGCGTATACCGGCGCGCCGTTGCCCGGCTATGGCCCTGCTCGCCCCGCTGACGAGACAAACGGGCAGCCGGTCGAACAGACGCCGCGTGCGTCTAGTGCGTCTAGTGCGACGGATGCCGGTTACAGCCCGTCTTATGTCAGCGCCATGGCTGTGCTGCCCAGCGGCCCGCGCCGCTCGGCGCTGCTGCCGCGCATGTCCGAGTTTGACGCCGAAGCCCTGAGCCGAGAGATCGCCGACCTGCACGCCGAGATCCGCAAGATCCTGCCGGTGGGCCACGAGACGGCGGAGCGCGCGCAACATTTGCTGGATAAGGCCAACACGATCCTCACCAGCGACCCGATGCGCTCGGCGGAAGTCGAGTACTACATGCAGCAAGTGCGCAGCATCGTGCAGCGCATGCGCCAGGCGCACCGTTGGTCTAACCTCTACCGCGACCGGCTGCGCATCTACCTGGGCGCGTGGGCGCTGTTGGCGATTGTGGCGCTGACGGCCTTGGCCCTCTTCCCCGTGGAGGCGGAGAACTTCGCCGCCGGCATCACGGGCGCGGCGTCTGACAGCCTGTTCGTGCTTAACTTCGTGGGGCTGGTGGGCACGGTGATGGCGGGCGCGTTGGGCGGGGCGCTGGGCGCGCTGCTCACCATGCGCAAACACGCAGGGGCCGACCATAGCCTGTTTGACCGCAAATATGGCTTACGCGGCTTGTTGCTGCCCATCATCGGCGCGCTGGCGGGCGCGCTGATCTATCTGGTGTTTGGCGTCGTGTATGCCTTTGCCCGCATCAACCCCTCGCTGAATGTAGTGGCGGTGGCGCTGCCCACTCTGCTGGCGTTTGCGCTGGGATTCAGCCAAGAATCCATCTACGGCACGCGCGAGTAGAGCCTTGTCCCCCTATCTTGTCGGCGCGATGCTTGTCGGTGCGACTCCAAGCGCATGGCTGCCCAACTAAAGCGACCCAAGAGCTGAGATGATGTACGCAGAAATTGTCGTCAATGTGCCGATCCGGCGCACATTCGCCTCGCGATTGGCCGAGCCGCCTGTCGAGGAGATGGAGCCGTGGCCGCCTGAATCCGCGCCGGGAAATGGCGCGGCGGAGAATCGCGCGGCCTCCACGCTGCAGACGTTTCACTACAGCTTGCCGCCGCAACTCGAGGGCCAGGTGCGCCCCGGTCATTTGGTGTGGGCGCCCTTTGGCGCGCGCGAGGTGCAGGGCTTTGTGCTGCGCCTGAGCGACCACGCGCCGGTGGCGACGCGCGAGGTGCTGCGCCTGGCGCGGCCCGACCCTGTGCTCACACCCGTGCAGCTGGAACTGGCGACGTGGATGGCGGACTATTACGTGGCCGCGCCGGCGGAGGCGATTAAGCTGTTTCTGCCGCCCGGCTTGCTGGAGAAAGAAGGCCAGGGCGCGGGAGTGCGTGCCAAGCGCGAGCTTCAGGTCGAATGGATCGGCCCGTCGAATCTGCCCGATCTAGGCGCCGGCGAACCGGATGGAGGACAAGACAATTGGGCGGAGCTGGCGCGTTCGACGCCGGGCAGCCGCACCCTGGCCTATGTGCTGGCGCATGCAGACAGCCGGCCCAGCGTGGATGAAGTGCGCGATGCCTGCGCGCTGAAGTCGCCGTCGGCCGTGAATACGCTGGTGGAGAAGGGCGTACTGCGCCAGGACGCCGAAGGGCGTCTCAGCTTGGCGCAGAGCCGGGAGGAGAGCCGCGCGATCTTGGCGTCCATGCAGGGCCTTGACCGCTATCAGCCGCTGATCGCAGCGCTGCGCGCGGCCGGCGGCCCGCTGTGGAAGAGCGACCTGGCCGCGCAGACGGATGGAGGAGCCGGTCTGAGTCTGTTGCGCGACCTGGCGGCTGTCAACCTGATCAGCCTGGAAGAACGCACACGTTTTCGCGACCCGCTGGCGGGCAGAACCTACGCGCACACGAAAGCCCCCACCCTGACGGACGAGCAAACCGCCGTGTGGCAGGCGATTCGCGCGCGCGGCTTTGGGTCGCGGCTGCGCGCCGGCGCGCGCGCTCACTTTTTGATCCACGGCGTGACGGGCAGCGGCAAGACCGAAATCTACCTGCATGCCATCGGCGAGACGCTGGCGCAGGGGCGGCAGGCCATTGTACTCGTGCCGGAGATCGCGCTGACGCCGCAGACCGTCGCCCGCTTCGCCGGTCGCTTTCCTGGGCGCGTCACTGTGATCCATTCCGGGCTAAGCACGGGCGAGCGCTATGACGTGTGGCGCAAGGTGCGCGAGGGAGAGTTCGACGTGGTGGTGGGGCCGCGCAGCGCTCTGTTCGCACCGTTGCCGCGCCTGGGGCTGATCGTGATCGACGAGGAGCATGAACCGTCGTACAAGCAAAACGCCGAGGAGTGGGGCAGCCATACCGTCTTCTATGACGCGCGGCGCGTGGCGGAACGGCTGGCGGATCTTTCGGGCAGCGTGCTCATTTTGGGCAGCGCCACGCCCAGCCTGGAGGCTTATCAGTCGGCTCAGCGCGGGCGACTGACGCTGGTGCAGATGCCGCGCCGCCTGGTGGGGCACGGCACGCAGGAGGGCACGGTCTATGCCGAACTGCCGCCCGTGGAGATCGTCGACATGCGCCAGGAGCTGCGCGCCGATAACCGCAGCGTCTTCAGCCGCAGCTTGCAGGCGGAGCTGCACGCCACGCTCGACGCGGGCGAACAGGCGATCCTCTTCCTCAACCGCCGCGGCACCAATACGTTTGTCATGTGCCGCGATTGCGGCGCCGTGGCGCGTTGCACGCGCTGTGACTCGCCGCTCACCTATCACGAGCGGGCGGGGACGCTGATCTGCCACCACTGTAACCGCAAGTATCCTATCCCGACGCTGTGCCCGGAGTGTAACAGCAAACGCATCAAGTATTTTGGAACGGGGACGCAGCGCATCGAAGAGCTGATTGGCGAAATCGCACCGCGCGCCCGGCTGATGCGCTGGGACGCCGACACCACGACCGGCAAGGGCAGCCACGAGCAAATCTTGGAACGCTTCTCGAACCACGAGGCGGACATCCTGGTGGGCACGCAGATGATCGCCAAGGGGCTGGACCTGCCGCTGGTGACGTTGGTGGGCGTGATAGCCGCCGATGTGGGTCTCTTCCTGCCCGATTTTCGCAGCGGTGAGCGCACGTTCCAGCTGCTGACCCAGGTGGCGGGCCGGGCCGGGCGCAGCGCGCGCGGCGGGCGCGTGGTCATCCAGACCTATTCGCCCGAACACTATGTGATCCAGGCGGCTGCGGCGCACGACTACGCCGGCTTCTATGCCCGCGAGATCGAGTATCGCCGCGAGCTGGGCTATCCGCCTCTGCAACGCATGGCGAAGCTGGTATACTGGGAGAAGAACGCCGAAAAAGCCCAGGCCATGGCCGAACGCATGGCGCAGCAGGTGCAGGCGCAGATCACCGCCCTGGGCCTGCGCCCGGAGAGTGTGACGATAGTCGGGCCTGTGCCGGCCTATTTCGCCCGCTACCGCGGCTATTATCGCTGGCAGATCCTGCTGAGCGGCGATGACCCGTCCGCCATTGTGCGCTCGCTGACGATCCCGTTCGGCTGGCGTGTGGACATCGACCCCGTGAGCGTATTGTGAGAGGGGCCAGCGCCTAGCGCAACGCGAACGCACAATGCGAACGCGTAACTCGAATGCGCAACGCGAACGCGCGGCCCCAAAGGGAAGCCTGATGCCCCGACCTGAACTCGACGCTTCTGAATCGAACGGCAGTCCCCCGGCCGGTTTGACCCATGCGGCGCATGGCGAGACGGATTTGCGCGGCCCGCATTGGCTGACGCTGAAGGACGCCAGCCACTTTCTGGGCGTACACTACACAACCATACGCGCCTGGGCCGACCGCGGCGAGCTGCGCGTCTTTCGCACGCCCGGCGGCCATCGTCGCTTCAACGTAACGGATCTGCGCCTCTTCTTGGAGGAGCGAATGGGCCAGGTCGCGCCGGCGGATACCGACGCCTTTGTGGAGGGCGCCGTGAGCCGCGTGCGCCAGGAACTGCGCAAGATCCCGCAGGACGAGCTGGGCTGGCGCGACGGCATGAATGACGGCGCCAATGACTTGCGTCGCCGGCGCGGCCGGCAGCTTTTTTCGCTGGCGATTTCCTTTGTCCTCAAGCCGACGCAGCGCGAGCGCATTCTGCATGAGGGGCGCGAGTTGGGCCAGGCCTATGGCAGCGAGGCTGCGAGCAACGGGGTGGGGCTGCGCGACACCGGCAAGGCGGTGCAGTTCTTCCGTACACAGTTGACACAGGTGCTGCGCAGCGGCGAAAATCCGCGCACCCTGGACGCAGACGACGTGCGCGTGCGCCAGATGCTGGATCAATTTCTGGATGAGGTGCTTTATGCCGTGCTGGACGGATATGAGCGCCGGCTGGCGGAAGTCGCCGCCGACGCAGCGCGCGTGGTGGAGGGACGCATCGCGTTGAGTGAGGGGGACGCGCGTGCGGATGAATAGGTGCATGGACTCGACATAACGCCGCGCGGCGTAGGGATTAAGCCGGTAACTTGTCGGACAAAGCCGGAATGTTGGCCAAACGTAGGGCAATCGCAGCCTAGCAAAGCGCCGGTTGATCGTACAATCAGGGTAAGCGACTGGACAGGTCGCGCCCACACAAGAGGGCGCAGGTGGCGCAGGGCAGTGGGACGCGTGTGTGCGAGGCTGTGAGGGAGCACGTTTCCGCGCGGATACGACGCCGCGGCGTTTGCCCGAGCCGTTTGGCGGAGCATTGCCTGACGGTCGATATGATGGTCGACATGAACGTTAACATTTGTGTGGGATGATTGACCCGTGAGGCCGCATAGGTAGTTTGAGCGCCGCGCGTCTCATTCGTCTGCGGGCAAGTTTGCCGGTTTTGAACGGCGGTTTGCTCAGATTGCATCCTGGGGCCAAGGCTGGTATACTACAGGCCCTCACAGCAGTAAACAACAGAGGACCGAGATCGCAACTGGTGGAAATGGGCAACGGAGACGTGTGTTTTTGCCGTAGTCGATCTCAAGGTATAATCGTGTTAGGCAGATTCAGCCCTGCGGAATCTGTGAGAGTAAAAACCCATCTCTAAACTCTACCAACAGTACTGTCTAGAAGACACAAAGGGAGGTTTCTATGCTTAGTCGAAGGAACTGGGTAGTGGCCGTGGTTTCATTGTTGCTGGTCGCGAGTATGGCCGCATGCGCAGCCGGCCCCGTCGTTACCGTGCCGGATCGCCCGATTGCGGTTGACGTGAACACGGCAGTAGAGGCTCAGAACAAGATCGGCAATCTCATGATGGCGGGTGAGGTGGAATGGTCGGAGACTGAATTCTCCAGCCTATTGACCGCCCTGCTGCAGCAAAACAGCGGTGAGGAAATTCCCGTCGAGTCCGTCATGATCTGGTTCGAGCCTGACAACAAAGTGATCGCTCAGATTGCGCTGATGGACGGCGTACTGCCCCCGACTGTGGGCGGCAATACGGCGGACGTGTCCGGCGTCGTCTCGGTGGAAAATGGCATACTGAAGGTGACGCTTGACGGCGCCAGCGTAGGCGGCGTGGGCGTGCCCACCAGCTTCCTGGCCCCGGTCAACAGCCAGATCGCGGCCGCCTTGGCGAGCCTGAATCTGGGCGTGCCGGTCACCGTCTCCACGGACTCCGGTTCCGTCATGCTGAAGTTGGGCATGTAATCTGCACAGCAGATGAACGCCCTGTTTGCAGGGCGCCGAAGGCCCGATCTCTGCAAAGGGATCGGGCCTTCGCTTTGTCATGGGTAATGCGTCATTGGTCATGCGTCATGCATGATGCATCATGGGTAATGTCGCGGACATCAGCGTTATGAGCGACTGATCCAGGCGATCGACAAAGGCGGCGGCGCGCGCAGCCTGGGCAATTTGACCGGCTTTGCGCGGCTGTGCTACACTTGCAGGTCGTGGGTCAAAGTGCGCGCGCAGGTCTTGGCGACGCCGCGGCCCGGTATGCGGCGGGCGGTACTTGGGCGAATGCCCGACAGCCAGGCGTGTTATTTATGGCTATTGTTTACGTTCTATTGTTTGATAGCCGTTGTTTAGCTCGAACTGATTGAACCATTAGCAGGTTTGTTGCAAATAGCGTATAGAAACAGACGGGGCCGGCAGGCACGGCATCCGTTTCTTGACCAGGGATAGGGAGGAATCTGTTGCCCACTATTAACCAGCTGGTCCGCAAGGGCCGCAAGAGCATGTTGAAAAAGGAAACCGCCCCGGCGCTGCGTTTTACGCAGAACACGCTGACGGGTCGGACGCGGCGCGTCAAGAAGGGCAACCCCCAGAAGCGCGGCGTCTGTACACAGGTGCGCACGACTACGCCCAAGAAGCCGAATTCGGCGCTGCGCAAAGTGGCGCGCGTGCGCCTGACCAACGGCATGGAAGTCACCGCCTACATTCCGGGCGAGGGGCACAACTTGCAGGAACACAGCGTGGTCTTGGTGCGCGGCGGCCGCGTGCGCGACCTGCCTGGCGTGCGCTACCACATTGTGCGCGGGGCGTTGGACACCACGGGCGTGAGCGATCGCAAGCGTGGGCGCAGCAAGTACGGCACCAAACGGCCCAAGGGCTAATTGAGTTGCGACTCTGTCCGCCCGCCCGCAGCGGCGCAGCGGATAGCTGGGTGAAGTAGCCAGGCAAATAGCTAGGTGGAGATGAAGCTCAATGCGTAGAAAACGTGCAGAAATCCGGACCATATTGCCGGACCCGCGCTATAACAGCAAGACCGTGGCAAAGTTCATCAACAATGTGATGGAGCGCGGCAAGAAGAGTTTGGCCGCCGCCGTGGTCTATGAAGCGTTTGCAACAATGGAAGAGCGGACCAAGCGGCCGGCGCTGGAAGTTTTTGAAGAGGCGCTCAAGAACGCCACGCCCATGGTAGAGGTCAAGCCGCGCCGCGTGGGCGGCGCCACCTACCAGATCCCCGTCGAGATCAGCTCGAACCGACGCACGGCGTTGGCCATGCGCTGGCTGATTTCCAGCGCACGCAAGCGCAGTGGCCGCGATATGGCGGCGCGTTTGGCCGGCGAACTGCTGGATGCTTCGCGCAGTGAAGGCGCGACGGTCAAGCGGCGCGAGGATACGCACCGCATGGCCGAGGCCAACCAGGCCTTCGCGCACTTCCGCTACTAAACCTTGCGGCGGGCCTTTGGCCTGCGGCGAGGCTCTGCGTTGTGACGGGCCGCGCGCCCGCCATGCGCGGAGGGAACTCCGGGGGCGTTGCCTCCGGGGGATCATATAGCAACAGCCTCGTCATTTGACGGGTGCGGCGCCTTTGCCACAATTGACTGACATGATGTCTGCCGGCGCGGCAGGCGGTCTTAGCCGACGAGCCATGACAGACACACGGCCAGAGATTGTGGATTTGGGCGCCGTTCTGTTTTGCTCTGAATTAGGAACGAATCTATGAGTATTGACTTTCCGATTGAACGGACGCGCAATATTGGCATCATTGCCCACATTGACGCCGGCAAAACGACAACGACTGAACGCATCCTCTTCTACTCAGGGCGTATTCACCGCATGGGCGAGGTCCACGAGGGCACGGCTGTGACCGACTGGATGGTGCAGGAGCGGGAGCGGGGCATTACGATCACGGCCGCGGCCATCACCACATCGTGGCGGGACCGCGTGACGGGCGAAGAATGCCAGATTAACGTGATCGACACGCCGGGCCATATTGACTTTACGGCGGAGGTGCAGCGCAGCCTGCGCGTGCTCGACGGCGGCGTCGTCGTCTTTGACGCGGTGGCGGGCGTGGAGCCGCAGTCCGAGACGGTGTGGCGGCAGGCCGACCGCTATCATGTGCCGCGCATCTGCTTCGTCAACAAGATGGACCGCATCGGCGCCAGCTTTGAGCGCACCTTGCAGATGATCATCGACCGGCTGGGCGTCAACCCGCTGCCGATCCAGTTGCCCATCGGCGCCGAAGACAAGTTCAGCGGCGTGATCGATTTGTTCACGATGCAGGCGCTGGTCTTTTCGGATGAGCTGGGGGCCAAGCCGACCATCGAGGAGATCCCGGCGGAGATGCGCGAGCAGGCCGAAGTCGCCCACGCCTACATGGTCGAGCGCATCGCCGAGACGGACGAAGCCCTCACCATGAAGTTCTTGGAAGGCGAGGAGATCAGCCGCACCGAGCTGTATGCCGCGCTGCGGCGGGCGGTGGTGACGAATGTCCTCGTGCCGGTGATGGCGGGCAGCTCGCTGCGCAACAAGGGCGTACAGCCCCTGCTCGACGCGGTGGTGCGCTATTTGCCCAGCCCGCTGGACGTGCCGCCGGTGACGGGTACGGACCCCGACACGGGCGAGGTGATCGAGCGCACGGCGGACAATTCCGAGCCATTCTCGGCGCTGGTCTTCAAGATTGTGACTGACCCCTTTGTGGGGCGGCTGGCCTATGCGCGCGTCTATTCCGGCAAGCTCAGCGCCGGCAGCGCGGTCTACAATGTCAACCGCCAGCGCAAGGAGCGTGTCGGGCGTCTGCTGCAAATGTATGCGGACAAGCGCGACGAGATCAAAGAGTGCGACGCGGGCGACATTGCCGCCATCGTCGGCCTCAAACAGACCTTCACGGGCGAGACATTGGCCGACGCCGACCGGCCGATCCTGCTGGAGACCATCGAGTTCCCCGACCCCGTGATCAAGGTGGCGGTGGAGCCGAAGTCCAAGGGGGACCAGGACAAGCTGACCGAAGCGCTGATCAAGCTGGCGGAAGAAGACCCCACCTTCCAGGTGGCCTATGACGACCAGACGGGCCAGACGGTGATTTCGGGCATGGGCGAGCTGCATCTGGATATTATTGTGGACCGCCTCAAGCGCGAGTTCCGCGTGCAGTGCAATGTCGGTCGCCCGCAAGTGGCCTATCGCGAGACGATCTCGCGGCCGGTGCGCATCGAGGGGCGCTTTGTGCGTCAGAGCGGCGGGCGCGGCCAATACGGCCATGTCTGGCTGGAGATGGCGCCGAACGCGCCCGGCGAGGGCTTCATCTTTGAGGACCGCATCGTGGGCGGCGCTGTGCCCAGGGAGTATATCTCGGCGGTGCGCAAGGGCATCGAGGAAGCTATGCAGAGCGGCGTCTTGGCCGGCTACCCGGTGGTGGACGTCAAGGTGGCCCTGGTGGACGGCAGCTACCACGAAGTGGACTCGAGCGAAATGGCCTTCAAGATTGCGGGCAGCATTGCCTTCAAGGAAGGAGCGCAGAAGGGCGGCGCCATGCTCCTAGAGCCGGTGATGAAGGTGGAGACCGTGGCCCCCGAGGAATATGTAGGCGACGTGGTGGGCGACTTCTCCAGCCGCCGCGGCGATATCGCGGGCATGGAGTCGCGCAACGGCGGCGTACAGGCCATCTCGGGCAATGTGCCGCTGAGCGAGATGTTCGGCTATGCCACGGACCTGCGCTCGATGACCAGCGGGCGCGGCACGTTTACGATGGAGTTCTTGAAGTATGCGCCCGTGAGCCAGGCCGTAGCCGACCGCGTGCTGCGCGGCATCGGTTA